>JAITDF010000070.1 GCA_031282705.1 Opitutaceae bacterium
GCCAGACAATAATGAAACCAAAGCTCGCGACCGTCCTCGCCGCCCTGCTGGCGGCATCCGTGTTTTCCACCGCCTCCGGCGCGCCGGCCAAAGCCCCGCTGGGAACTCCGCAAATATACAAAAAAGTCTCCGGACGCGACCTGCGCGTTTACACGGTGCTTCCGGAAAAATGGACGCCCCGGGACAAGCGCCCGGCCGTCGTGATGTTTCATGGCGGCGGCTGGGTTCAGGGCTCCCCGGCGTCGATGAATCGCCATGCCTCGCATTTCGCCTCGAAAGGCATGGTCTGTTTTCTGGTCGAATACCGCCTGCTGCCCAGGAAAGGCGCGGACACTCCGGCGATGTGCATGCGCGACGCGCGCTCCGCCATGCGCTGGGTGCGCGGGCACGCGGACGAATTCGGCGTTGACCCCGCCCGTATCGCCACCTGCGGCGGCTCCGCCGGGGGGCAATTGGCCGCGTCCACCGCGCTGATCAACTCCCCCGACTTCGACGAGCCGGGCGAGGCCACCGCGACCTCCCACCGGCCCGATGCGCTCATCCTGTTCAATCCGGTGATTGACAACGGCCCCGATGGCTATGGTCACAAGCGAACGGGCGGCGATTATCGCAGCTTCTCGCCCTTCCACAATGTCGCGCCGGGCGCGCCGCCGGCTGTCATTCTTTGCGGCACTGCCGACAAATACATACCGGTCAAAATGCTCCGCGATTTCGAGGCCGCCATGAAAACCGCCGGCGCCCGCTGCGAAGTCCGCCTCTACGACGGCCAGAAGCACGGGTTTTATCTGGGGGACGGAAAATATCAAAATCTCGCCCGGTCGGAAGCAGACGCCTTTCTCGCCTCCCTCGGCTGGCTGGCAAGCAAAACACCCCGCTGATGAACACGAACACGGCCGGACTTGGCCGGCCCGCCGTGGCGCGCAAAATATATAATCCGCAACTCCCGCACCCATGAAAAAACACTGGCTGCCAATTCTGCTTTTTCCGGTTGCAGCCCTCGCGGACCACGCGGGCGGCATGCTTTCGCCGGCGGAATTTCGCGCTCCGCCGGCGTGGGCGCGGCCCCATGCCATGTGGCAGTGGGTGGGGTATAATATTACAGAAGACGGCATCACCAAGGACCTCGAATCCATGAAAGACGCCGGCGTGGGCGGCGCGATCGTTTTTCAAATCACCTCGGCGGGCACGAGCCGCTTTGCGCCCGTCGCCAACGCCTGGTCCCCCGGCGTCGAATATTATAATGACAAATGGCTCGCCCTGTTGCGCCATGCCGCCGCCGAGGCGCAGAGGCTCGGGCTGGAGCTGGGCCTGCACAATTGCATCGGCTGGTCGGTCAGCGGCGGCCCCTGGATAAAACCGGAAAACACCATGCAGCGCGTCGTCTGGTCGGAGACACGGACCGCCGGCCCGCGCCCGTTTGACCGGTTTCTCGACCAGCCCGCCGGCAAGATGAATCATTACAAGGACATCGCCGTGCTGCTCGTGCCCGACGGCGAGCCCGCGCCCGGCGATATTATAAACATCACCGGGAAAATGCGGCCCGACGGGCGTCTGGTTCTCGAAATCCCGATGGGAAAACACACCATCTACCGCTTCGGGCACACGCCCACCGGGGCCAAACCGAACGCCGCGCCCGAGAACACCGACGCGCTGGAGGCCGACAAGATGAGCGCCGCCGCGATGTCCCTCCACATGCGAAGCGTGCTGGAGCCGCTGCAAAAACACCTCGGCGACCATATCGGACGCTCCCTCAAGGTCATTCATTTCGACAGTTACGAGGCGGGCGGGCAGGACTGGACGCCGCTCATGCGGGAGGAATTTCAAGCGCGAAAAGGCTATGACATCATCCCGTGGCTGCCCGTCCTCGCCGGGCGCATTATTGAAAGCAAGGAGGCCGCGGAGGGTTTCAAACGCGACTTGAAAACCGCCATCGCGGACATGTTTCTCGAATACAGTTTCCAGTTGCCCAAAAAAATGATCAACGCGGCGGGCATGGAAATGCAATGCGAGCCCTACGCCACCGGGCCAAACCCGCCCCGTCCGTTCAACACCTTCGACGCCGCGCCCGTGTCCGACCGGCCCGCCACCGAGTTCTGGTTTCACCGGCGCGCGGACGAACTCGACATCTGGCGGGTCGGCGCGGCTCTTCCGTTTTTCGGGAAAACCCTGTTAAGCGCCGAAGCCTTTTCGGGGCGCGGCGAGCACAGCCGCTGGAGCGAGACGCCCGCGCGGCTCAAGTTCAGCGGCGACCTCGCCTTTTCGCGGGGCATCAACCGCATGATCCTGCACCACTGGGTGCACCAGCCTTTCCCAGATCATATAAAACCGGGCATGGGCATGGGACCGTGGGGAACGCATTTCGGGCGCAACCAGACCTGGCATGAGCCGGGCAGGGCGTGGCTCGCCTATCTGGCCCGTTCGCAATATCTGCTGCAACAGGGCGAAACGGTGTCCGATTTTCTCTCGCTGGATGTGTATATTCCTGGCGGCGACGTGATTTCGGAAAAATCCCTGCTCAACCATGTTGATATAAAAGACGGCAGGCTGGCCGGCCCCACGGGGCGGACGTATCATTTTCTCGCCGTTCCCGGACACGGACAGGCGGCGCCGTCCCCGCCGGCCCTCGCAAAAATCGGGGAGCTTGCCGCGCGCGGCGCGGTCGTGGTGCGGGATGATGACATCGCCGCGGCCCGGCGCCGGCTGGGCGTCCCGCCAAGCGTGGAGTTTCTTGCCCCGCAAAACCAATGCGCGCGGGCACATGCCGGCGCCGCCGTTTTGGAGTGCGGTGACTTGTCACCGCTTTCGACGGGCCGATTCACCGGCCCGCCCGCCGGCGGGGTGCCTCCTCGCGGACAGGCGGGCGTGACAAATCCCGCCCTCCAAGGCGGCGGCCAGTCGCCGCACTCCAAAAAGGCCGCCGCGGCGGCGGCCTTGGCGACCCGCGCCGCGGCACCGCGCTCCGCCAGCCGGGACGATTCCCTCTGCTGGCTGCACCGGCGGGCGGATGGAGTGGATATTTTTTATTTTTCCAACCTCGGGGCGGAATCCAGACACCTGAATGTTGCGCTGAGGGCAAAAAACAAAACCCCTGAAATCTGGGACCCCGAAACCGGAGCGGTGCGCCCCGCCGCCATCTGGCGCCCGACGGACACCGGCGCAAACGTGTCACTGTCCCTGAAGCCCAATCAGGCGTTGTTTGTAGTATTTGAAAAACCAATCGCGCAAAATGATTTTGCCGCCGCCATCCGCTCGCCGCTGCCCCCGGACGATTTCATGGTGGAAAGAAAAACGGACGGCTGGGCGGTCGCGTCCGCCGCCGCCGGCGGGGTGGAATTGCAAACGGCCTCGGGGAAAACCCTGCGCGCCGTCATCGCCGCCGCGCCCGCCGCCGTGACGCCCGCCGGGGCGTGGCGCGTGGAGTTCCGCCCGCCCGTCGGGGAGCCGTTCTCCGCCCGGTTTGACCGGCTCGAATCGTGGACGCGCTCCGACGACAGGCGCATAAAGTATTTTTCCGGAACCGCTGTATATACAAATACATTCCACGCGCCCGAAACCGCCGCCGGCGATGATTTGTCCGCCATCCTCAATCTCGGAGTCGTGAAAGAGCTGGCTTCCGTCTCGGTCAACGGCAGGTTCGTCGCCACGCTCTGGCACGCGCCGTTCGAGGTGGATGTCACCGGTTTTATAAAACCCGGCGAAAACGGGCTGCGCATCGAAGTGACCAACACATGGGCGAACCGGCTGATCGGCGACAATGATTATCCCGACGATTGCGAATGGGGCGCGGGAAACCGCGACGAGGGGCGCCCCCTGCGCAGGTTTCCCGACTGGTTGCTCGGGGGCAAACCGCGCCCGACCAAGCGGCAGGCGTTCTCCACATGGAATTATTTTGATAAAAAATCAGTCCCGCCCGACGCCGGCTTGATGGGCGGGGTGATGGTGAAGTTTCCAAGGCACGCGGCCTTTCGTGACGCGGGTTTTCAACCAGCAGGTGGCGAAGCCGCCGGCTTGCGCGGCACGGGCGTCCCGCCCATGGACGGCGCTCCGCGCCGCCAAAACCTCAATCCCGCGGGCGTGCCGCCCGTGCCACCCGGCCCGATGCATTCCGGCGCATTGCGCGCCGCGACCGGCGCCCTGAAATCATTTTAATCCCAAATCCTAATCCCAACTATAATGATAATGAACACCAAACCCGCCATGAATACCAAACCCGCCCTCGCCCTCGCCGCCGCCAGCCTCGCTTTCGCCATGCTGCCGGCCACGTCATCCGCCGCGTCGATGGACGACACGACGCTCGCCGACTTCGACTTCAGCGGCACCCAGCGCGCACAGGCGCTTATCGACAACGGCACGCTCGAACTCCAGCGCATCCTCACCGGCCCCACCGGCGCCGGCTCCTACCGCCACCTCGCATGGCCCGTCGCCACGCGCCTGCCCGACGGACGCGCCGTCGTCCTTATCCGGCACATTCTGAACCACTCCGACTACGCCACCGCCACCGACAACGCCCGCCGCATCATCTGGTCCGACGACAACTTTGCCACCTGGCTGCCCGGCGACGTCCTCTCCACGCCGCCCGCGCTCGGCATCTACCCGGAGGCTGATGTCACCGCGCTCGGCAGCAAATACGACTACAGCGGCATGCACGCCATCTCGTGGGCTTACACCGGTACCACCGCCGCCGAAACCATCGCCGGTGCCACCAGCGGCGCCCCCCGCCTCGTCGCCGTCACGGGCAAGGTGAACGACACCCTGCCGGCGGAAAAAAACTTCCGCGTCTATCTTTCCGACGACCGCGGCGTCACCTGGCGCGAGCAACCCGGCGCCCTCGCCGCCATGCCCGCCAACGCCGTCCACTCCGGCCCGAACATGATCCGCCATCCCGAGTTCGGCCTTGTCGTGCCTTTCGGACAGGAAACCGACGGCACCGCCAGCAACAAGGAAAACTTCCTCGCCCGCAGCGCCGACGCCGGCGAAAACTGGCAGCTCCTCACTTGGAAAAACTCCGCCTCCCACCGCAACGTCGAGCCGGCCATCGCCACATGGGGGCCCGGCCACATGGTCATCATCGGTCGCGATTACAACAACGCCGGCTACGACTCCGCCACCGGCAGGTTTTATTATACCCAGAACGTATATAAACACACCCCCGGCGCCGCCTTCTCCGCCGTCACCTTCGCCACCGCCCGCACCAACATCGCCGGCAACGGCGCCACCCCCGTCGCCAGGGGCAAAACCGCCCGCGAGGCCCACGACACCCCCGACGTTATACACAATCCCGTCACCGGCCGCATCGAGGTTATACAAAGCTCCCGCTGGGGCAACGGCGCCGAAGACCCGCTCCCCGCCGACCCGGCCGACCTCTCGCAATGCAACAACTCGCTCAACATATGGAGCATCGACCCCGTTGACCTGCTAAACGGCGGCGCCAACTGGCGCTTCGACGGCAACCTCATCGAACGCGCCGGCATCAGTTGCGGCGGCAACAACTACGTCGGAACCGCCGATATCTATAACAAGGACGGCTTCCACCCCGGCGGCTCGATAATAGACGAAGCCGCCGGCAGACAGCACATCTTTATCTACGTCGGCTACTATTATAAATACGCCAACGCCTACCGCCTCAGCCGCCCGCTCGACACCTACGCGTTCCGCGCCGCCTGCGGCCTGCCGCCGCTGCCCGCGCCCGCCGTCACCGGCGTCACCGTGGCCGGCAACACCGCCACCATCACCGGCATCAATTTCACCGCCGTGAAAGAAGTGCTCGTCGCCGGCCGGCCCGCTGTTTTTTCCCCCGACCACAGCATCACCGAAATAAAAGCCACGCTCCCCGACGGCGTCACCGCCGTCAACCCCGCCGACCTCGTCGTGCGCACCGACCACGGCCTCACCCGCGGCCTGTCCGACCCCGCCGCGCTTCCGCCCGCCGTCAGCGCCATTGACTACGACCTCATCTACCCCGGCAAAACCGTCACCATCACCGGCGTGAAACTCGCCGGTGTCGCCACCGTCCTTTTCGGCGACGTCGCAATCACCGGCTTTATTTCGCACACCGACACGGAAATCGTCGTAAACGTCCCCGCCGGCGTGCCCGCCGGCGCCATCGCGCTCAAGACCGCCGGCGGCGCCATCGTGCCGCTCCCCATGCGCGGCGACTATATCGTCGCCGAAAAACCCTCCGCGCTCGCCCCGCTCGTCGCCACGCAGCCCGTTGTCACCGGCCCCCATCCCCTCGACCTCATCGCCTCCGCCACCGGCGTGCCCGCGCCCGCCTTCAAATGGCAATGCCGCCGCGCCGGCTCCGGCGACTGGGCCGACATCACCGGCTCCGCCGATTACCAGGGCGCCGCCACCGCGCACCTCACCATTATAAACACCGCCGGCAAAAACGGCTGGCAATACCGCTACACCGCTATGAACAACACCGAGGATGTATATAGCGGCGCCGTGACCCTCCAGCTCCTCGCCGACATCCTGACCGCCCCCGCCGGCATCACCGCCGCCGCCGGCGCGTCCGGCCCCGAGCTCTACATTGCCGACGCCCGGGCCCACGTCATCCGCAAAATCACGCAGGCCGACGGGAAGGCGGACGTGTTCGCCGGCCGGCCCGGCGTGCCCGGCCATGCCGACGGCGCCGCCTCCGCCGCGCTGTTCAACGAGCCGCGCGGCGTCGCCATCACCGCCGCCGGCGCGCTTGCCGTCGCCGACACCGGCAACAACGCCATCCGCCTCGTCACCGCCGATGGCGCGGTCTCCACCCTTTCCACGGCCTTTGACAAACCCCGCGCCGTCGCCGCCCACGACCAAAACGGCGACATCTATGTGGCCGACACCGGCAACCACCTCATCAAAAAAATCGACGACGCCGGCGCGGTCGCCATCATCGCCGGCGCCGCCGTGCCCGGCTTCGCCAACGGCATCGGCCCCGCCGCGCAATTCAACACCCCCTCCGGCATCGCCGTCTATGCCGCCGGCAATTTATCCATCGCCGACACCGGCAACAACGCCATCCGCTATATTGACATGACCACCGGCAGCGTTTCCACCTTCGCCGGCCGCCCCCTCGTCGCACCCGGCCACAACGACGGCGCAAAAACCGCCGCCGCCACCTTCAACGCCCCCCAAGGCGTCGCCGTGGACGCCGGCGGCCGGGTGTTCGTGGCCGACACCGGCAACTCGCACATCCGCACCATTCACTCCGGCACCGTCTTCCACACGGCGCTCTACCCCGAGGGCTTTTCCAACTACGCCGGCTTCAAAGACGGCAGGGACAGCGATCCCGGCGATGTCTTGTTCGACCATCCGTCCGCCATCGTCGTGGCCGAGGACGGCCACCTCTACGTGGCCGACACCGGCAACGCCGCCATCCGCCGCATTGATAACGGGAACGACGTCACGACCCTCCCCGTCGAGGCCCTGACCGGCAATCCCGATTCGCCCGGCACCGGCGGCAGCGGCGGTGGCGGTGGTGGCGGCGGCGCGCCCGGCTGGTGTTTTATCGCCGCCCTCGCCGCGCTCCTCGCCACCCGCGCCTTCATTGGCAGGGCAAGCGCCCCGCCTGCCTGATTGAGTTGCAGGGCAAGCGCCCCGCCTGCCTGATTGAGTTGTAGGGTAAGCGTCCCGCTTGCCTGATTGAGTTTGTAGGGCGAGCGTCCCGCGTGCCTGATTGGGAGCGGCGCGCTTTGCGCGCCGTCAGGCAAGCGGGACGCTTACCCTACTTGCTTGCCCTGCTTTGCTCCGCGCAAGACCTGATTTTTCAACCACCCTTTCATCCATGAAACATCCATGAAACGCAAAGCCACGATCCGCAAATCCGCGCCCGCGGTGTTTTTCCTTTTCCTTGCCCCGCTGCTGGCACCGGTCTCCGCCAGTCCCGTTCGGACGGACGTCATCATCGCCGGCGAGGACGGAAAAAGCTGGAGCATCCGCACCCGCTCGGCGGTTTATCATCTGGCCGTGTCGCCCAGGGGCGAGGTCAACGCCCTGTGGTTCGGAAACGCGCTGCAACCGGCCGGCCAGGCAAAACCGCAGGGCCACGAGCTCCCCGTGCGCGGCGGCCAGGTGTCGGACATGCCCGTGCTTGAGGTGGTTTTCCCGGACGGCGTTCGCGACATCGAACTGGAATATAAAACGCATGAATTATTGGAAATCGACGGCTGCCCGGCGCTGAAAATCATCCAGCGCGACAACCATTATCCGCTGGAAGCCGCCTCCTTCATCCGCGCGCTGCCCGAATATGACATGATTGAAAAATGGGTGGAAGTGACCCACACCGGCGCGGAGGGCGTGATTCGCGTGGAGAACCTGCTGTCCGGCTCGGTGTTCCTGCCGAAGGACATTTATGAACTGACCCATTACTCGGGCGCGTGGGGACACGAGCTTGTGCCGCAGACCACCGGGCTTACGCAGGGAGTGAA
>JAITDF010000659.1 GCA_031282705.1 Opitutaceae bacterium
CGAGGCAAACGACGGCGGTCTCGGCGAGACCGCCCTGCCAAAACTGGCCGCCGCGTAACATCAGTTAGGTTTATGGAGTGCGGCGACTTGTCGCCGCTTTTGACGGCGCGACCTGTCGCGCCGCCCGCCGGCGAAGGCGCGGTTGCCGTTCGCGCGGTCTCCTTGCCGCCGGACGCGCATTCCCGTTCGCGCGGGCCGGCAGGCCGGCCCGTCAAAAGCGGCGAGAACTCGCCGCACTCCAAAACCAACCCGCCGCCGCCGCACTCCAAACGCAACCCACCCCCGCATCCCTCCGGCGCTTTGCCGGCGGGTTTTCACTATAATCCCGTTCACACGCCTTAAAGCATGTTTTGGACTGCGAGGCGTTTGCGGCGGGCGGCGGGCGGGGTGGTCATCAGGCCTGACTTCAGGAATTTCAAGTAGGCCGTCGGGGGCACGCCCATCGCCGTTTTAAACGCGCGGCTGAAGGCGAAGATCGACCTGAAGCCGCAGGCCTTGGAAATGGTTTCGATGCTGGCCGGCTCCGGTTCGCTCAACATCGAGGCCGCCGTGGACAGGCGCGAGTCGCGCATGTAGCCGCCCAGGCTCACACCGATTTCGCGGCGGAATACCGCGCGCAAATAACTGACCGAGTATCCGGTGCGCCGCGCGAGGTCGGCGATGGTGAGCGTCCTGTCCAGGTTGGCGCGCACGTGGCGGTTGATCGCGCGCAGGATGTCGCCGTGCGTCTCCTGCCCGGCCATCGAGCCCGGCGTCACGCCGCAGTTGACTTCGCGCGCCTTGAGCAGGTGGTGCAGCAGGCGCGACAGGGTGAACACCAGGTCGAAGTTGCGGGCGGGGCCGGGGGCGGACGAGAGGTAGCCCCCGACGAGGCCGGCCAGCGTGTCCAGCGCCCCGCCTTCCAGCGCGCGCGGCGAGTGGCGCAGGGGCGCGAGCCGGTCGCCCTGCCTGCATTCGAAGGTGATGAACAGCCAGCTCAACTCGCCCGCCCCGATGTCGAGGTAGTGGTGAAACTGGTGCGGGAAAATCAGGTAGGCGCGTCCGCGGTCGAGCATGTAATCGTGCCCGTCCACGTGGATGCGGCCCGCCTTGCGCAGGGGGATGATGAGTTCGAAGCGGTGGTGATAGTTGTGCGTGACGCCGTGGGGGCGCAGCATCTCGGTGGAGGTGCGCTTGAAGAGCAGCACGTTGTCCGCGACCGGGGCGTCGTCGAGCTTGGCCCCGGAGAAGAGATTGACGGGGTTGACGAGTTTCTTGATGTCGCCGTTGAGTTTTTCAAACAGCTTGCGGGCGGATGCGGTTTTCACGGTCGGGATGGCTGGCGGGGGAGGCGGGCGTGGCGGGGCGCGCGGCGGGCCGGTTTCAGCCGATGCGGCGGAGGCGGGCGGCGATGTCGTCGTGAAGGCGCCCGACGAAACCGAGCGTGTAGTCCTCGACGGAGAGGGCGGGGTCGCGCACGAGCGGGGTGAGGTCCATGGCCCAGGTGATGCCGGTGGTGGTGTCGGCGGCGTGGGATTGGAACATGGTGGCGTGGCCGAGGCGTCGTCCGATGATGCCGAGGTCGTAGCGTTTGCCGCCGGTGATTTGGGAGTCGAAGACGCCGGAGAGGGCGGCGGCGAGGTTCGGGCGGGCGCCGGTGTCGAGGAGCTGTTTGTCGGTGTCCACGAGCCAGTCGAGGTCGCGCCAGCCTTCGCAGCCGTAAACTTTTTCGGGGCGGCGCGCGGGGGGGAGGGCGCGGAGGGCCTTGAGGGCGTGGGAGAAGGCGCCGACGTGGGTGTCGTGCTTGTCGGCGGGTTGGTGGAGATAGACGACGCGGGGGGTGCAGTGCGCGAGAATCGCGGCGAGGTCGGCCTGGATGGCGGTGTTTTTGCCGTCCTTGGCGGCGGAGCTGGGGTGGTGGAGCTGGATTTGCGCGGAATATTCGCCGACGTAGGCGGCTTTGCGTTGCTCGATGCGGCGGGTGGCGCGCATCTCGGCGTCGGTGCAGCCGGCGTAAATGCCGGTGCGGGAGCTGCCGGCGCCGTCGGTGATGATCACGCCGGAGAACCAGAGGTCGCGGCGGGCGAAACATTCGAGCACGCCGTGGTAGGCCATGAATTCGATGTCGTCCTGGTGGGCGGCGATGCAGAGGTGCGTGGTGCGCTGGAGGGCGGCTTCGATGGCGAGCGTGGCGTCGGGGACGAAGATGTCGGCCTCGGGTTGTGTGAGTTTCATTTGAGTTTAGAGTTTAAGTTTAAGTTTAAGTTTAAGTTTAAGGGAACCTCTAAAAATTCAGTTTTTAACCGCGAAAAGACGCGAAAGGCCGCGAAATATAAAACCGGGGGGAGCTGGATAATTTGTTTAAGAAAAATGCCTGCTGGAAATTTCGCGGTTTTCGCGGCTTTCGCGGTTGGTTTGTTTTTAATTTTCAGAGTTTCCCTCCAGGCATTTTAACCACGGATGAACACGGATGGGCACGGATTCAAACCGTCATTTTGAAAATTTTCATCCGTGGTCATCCGTGGTTAAAAACGGGCGGTTTTTATTTTTCGATTTTCGGGAGGCTGGCGGCGGCGATGGCCTGGCCGTGGCGTTTTTCCTGTTCGCCGGGGGTGCGCAGCGCGAGGCGCGAGGCGAGCGCGGGGAAGGCGGCCTGGAGGATGGCGCGGGCGCGGGCGATGATGATGGCGCCGCCCTCGCCGGAGGTCACGCGGCCGAGGATGAGGATGTTGCGCAGCTCGTAGAAGTCCGCGTAGTGGCCGAGTGAATACCCGAGGTAGCCGCCGATGGTCTCGTAGATGGCGCGGGCGCGGGGGTCGTCTTTTTTCATGGCGTCCTGCACGGCGGCGAGCTGTTCGGGCGGCGGCATGGCGTCGGGGAAACCGAAGCCGGCGGCGCGGGCGAGCCGGGCGACGGCCTGTTGCGAGAAATACTGCACGCCGCAGCCGGCGTCGCCGGACCATTCGTCGCGGGGCGCGCCGGGCCGGTAGTCCACGGGGACAAAGGCGAGCTCGTTGAGCCACGGGGTGATGCCGCCCCCGGGCGTGACATAGCCGCCGGCCTGGCTGGTGCCCATCGAGATGCCGAGGACGGTGTGGTCTTTCATGAACATCGAGCCGGCGAGCGCGGTGACCTCGCCATCGTTGGCGACCTCGAAGGGCACGCCGCCCCAGCGCCCGCGCAGGCCGGGGAACATGCGCCTGATGTCTTTCTCGAAAAGCTCCGGCGGCACGCTGCGGAAGAGGGAGGCGGCGCGCACCTCGTTGTTCACGTAAACGCCGGCGGCGCTTCCGCCGATGGCATCGACGCGCGGCAGGTGCGAGGCGGCGCGGACAAGCAGGTCCTGCACGCCGTCGATGTGATACGCGGGGTCTTTTTCAAAATAAGGGTTCCAGGGGATTTCCTCGGAATAAACCACGCGCCCGTCGATGAGCGCGGCGACTTTGCGGTCGCTGCCGCCGAGGTCGAAACCGATGCGGCAGCCGTCGAGATGCCCGCCGATTCCGGGCACGCTTTCGCCGCTCCCGTCATTCCCGCCGCCGGGCGCGGACGGGGCGCGGGACATTTCCGCGCGGGCGACCTCGAACGGCTGGCCGTAGATTTTTTCCCCCATGAAGTCGCGGTCGAAGGCGCGCGCGCCTTGCGGGCCGTAAATGCGGGCGAGCGGCGCGACCAGTTCGTCGGCGCCGGCGATGAGCACGCGGCAGCCGCCGCGCTGCCAGAGGAGAAACTTCACCATGCGCTCGACGTGGCGGAGCGTGAGCGCGGCCCGCGGGTGGGCGGCGGCGAGCACGCGCGCGCGGTGGAGCGAGCGGCCGCCGTCGCCGCGGACAAGGGTGATCTCAACGTCGCGCGCGCTGGCGTCGCGCGCGACGAGATCGCGGTAGGCGCGCGTCCACAACGCGGCGGGCGCGAAGGCGGGATCGAGAGGCGGCGGGATTTCAGGATGAATGTCGAGCATGGGAAATTCTGTTGTTCTCTATTCTTTCTTTATTCTTTCCACTTTATCTTTATCCTTATCTTTATTCTTTCTCTTTCTCTTTATCTCCATCTTTTCTCTTTTTTTCTTATCTTTCCAATCCCGTTTGTTCCTGACGAAAGATAAAGATAAAGAGAAAGATAAAGAATAAAGAGGGAGGAGAAAGCATCAGCCCAGTTTGATGCGGGTGGCGAGGCGCAGGGTGGCGGCGGTGGCGGCGGCGGACACGATGCAGAGCACCACGCCGGTCGCGGTGCGCATGTAGAGCAGGTTGCCGATGCCGAACAGCGCCGACCAGACGGCGAGGCAGCCGGCCATCATGCACAGCAGGCCGGTGGGCACGTCCCATTTGCCCTGGCCGCGGTCTTGCGCGGCGGCGGCGGGCGCCGCGGCCGCGGCCGCCATCGCGCGCACTTTGCGCCAGCCGGGGCCGCCGGCGCGGATTTTTTCGCAGAACCCGCCCAGCACTTCCTGCGGCTCCGGAGAAGTAAGGAAAGTCGCCGCCAGCCAGCCGGCGGTCGTTATTATAATCCCGAGGAGGAGCTTCCACGCGCTGTAATCCATGATGGAAAACCAGCCGCCCTCGCGCATGGCCGCCTCGACGCCGAGCGGGGCGGCGCCCCATTGGAAGAAGCAGGCGACGGCGAACGAGACGATCATCGCGGCGATTTCGCTCCACGCGTTGATGCGCCACCAGAACCAGCGCAATATATACAACAGGCCGGTGCCGGCGCCGATTTGCAGGAGGATGTCGAAGGAGTCCTTGGCGTTTTGCATCCAGAGCGCGACCAGGCCGGAGAGCGCGAGCAGGCCGAGCATGACGAGGCGCCCGACGAACACGGCGCGGCGCGGCGCGGCATTTTTGTTGATAAAACGCGTATAAAAATCCTGCACCACGTAGGACGAGCCCCAGTTCAGGTGCGTGGCGATGGTGGACATGTAGGCGGCGACGAGCGAGGCGACGATCAGGCCGAGCCAGCCTTTCGGCATCATGGAAATCATGCCGGGATACGCGATGTCGTGGCGCAAAAAATGGTCGTCCACCTTCGGGAAGGCCCGCGCCAGGCTGCCCGTGCCGGCGGCGTCGGCACGCATCTGCCGCACCTCGGCGCGCGCGTCGTCAGGCAGCGCGGCGTCGCCGGCCTCGTATCGGGCGACGAGCGCCGGGCGCGCGTCGAGCCACGCGCGGGCGTCGGCCTGCCGCGCGGGCGGCGTCACGGGGAACTGCACCAGCGAGACCAGCGCGACGATGATCCAGGGCCACGGGCGCACGGCGTAGTGGAGGAAGTTGAACAGGAGGGTCGCGCCGACGGCGTGTTTTTCGTTTTTGGCCGAGAGCATCCGCTGGGCGATGTAGCCGCCGCCGCCCGGTTCCGCGCCGGGATACCAGACGTTCCACCACTGCACGGCGACGGGCAGGATGAGCACGGTCATCAACACCGACAGGCCGCTGTCGCCGCCGGGGAACATGGCCATGCGCGCCGACACGTCGGCGCTGGCGAACAGCTCCCGCAGCGAGGAGACGCCGCCGACATCGGGCGAGTTGACCGCGTAGATCGCCGCGAAAATCGCGCCGACCATCGCCACGCTGTATTGATAAAAGTCCGCCCAAATCGAGCCGGTCAGCCCGCCGAGCGTCGCGTAAACGGCGACACCGGCGGAGGCCCATAGGAGCGTCGCCACCGGCGAGAGACCGAAAAGCACCTGCCCGATCTTGATGGCCGCCAGCGACACGGTGGCCATGATCATGACATTAAAAAACACGCCCAGATACAGCGCGCGGAAGCCCCGCAGCGCCGCCGCCGGGCGCCCGCTGTAGCGGATTTCATAAAAGCCGAGGTCGGTGTCCAGCGCCGAGCGCCGCCAGAGTTTCGCATACACGAAGACCGTGAGCATCCCGGTTAATAAAAACGCCCACCACGCCCAGTTGCCCGCCACGCCCTGCGTGCGGACGATGTCGGTGACGAGGTTCGGCGTGTCGCAGGAGAACGTGCAGGCGACCATCGAGACGCCGAGCAGCCACCAGGGCATGGAGCGTCCGGAGAGGAAAAAATCGCCGGCGCTGCGGCTTGAGCGGCGGGCGGCGGCGGAGCCGACGAGCACCACCGAAAGCAGGAAGCCAAGGATGATTGCCGCGTCGAGGAAGGATATGGAGTCGAGCATGAGGCGGGAGAGTTTTGCGGGTTGCGGGTGCGGACGGGTTGATCGTGATGCGTCCCTGTTTATTCACTATATGACAGCTCGGCGGAGACGAAATAGTGGTCGCTGGGATAATGGCCGTCGCGGCTGTCGCGGATGACCGCCGCGGCGGCGGGCTTCAGCAGCTTGTTGCAGAAAACAAAATCTATCTTCGCGCGCTGCTTCCCGTATTTTTCCCCGAGGAAACCATGATATGTATAGCCCGGCTCCTTCGGGCCGTGGACCGATTCGTAGGAATCCGTCATGCCGCTTTCCTTGATGTGCCGGATCGCCTCCGTGCCGACGCCGCAGTTGAAATCGCCGGTGAGAATCAGCGGCGGAGCGTCGGGGATTTTCTTTATGAAGCTGGCGAGGACGGCGGCCTGTCTGTCGCGCCCCGGCTGGTGCGCGTGGTCGAGATGCGTGTTCCATACGAGCAGTTTTTTGCCCGTGCGCGTGTCCTTCAATGTCAGCGTGGCGACATGCCTGACGCTGCCGGACTCGGGGAATTTGGAGCGGTAGGAATCGGGTTTGTCCGAAAGCCAGAAGCCGCCCTCCTCGATTTTTTGGAAGCGTTTTTTTGAAAAGAAAATGGTGTTGGATTTCCGGTTGTCGGGGCCGTCAACGTAGCCGGAGGCTTCATGATCCGGGAAATATGTTTTCAGAAACGCGAGATGCTCGCTTCGGAATTCCTGGAAGCAAATCAGGTCGGCGTCCTGCGCGAGGAGGACGTCGCGCGCGAGTTCCTTGCGTTTTTCCCATTCCTCGCCGGGGACTTCCCTGACGGGGAAACGAATGTTTGCGGAGACGACGCGGATGCCGTCCGGCGAGAGATGCCGCTGGCGGGCGAATTCCGGCGCGGCCATGCAAAGTTGCGCCGCGAGCGCGGAAAGGACGAAAAGCAGGATTTTGGAAACGCGAGGACGCGCGGGTGCGGATGATTTATTCATGGGTTGGACTGGGTTGGGTTGTCATATTGGAGGGAGGAACTGAAAATGAGCTTTTGAGCCGTCGGCGCGGCGGTTATTTCAGCAGGCGGGATGCGGTTTCGACGGCGGCGCGGGCGCGGGCGACGGTGGCGGCGAGGTCGGCGTCGGTTTGTTTCGAGGCGGATTTGTATGAAAATTCGCCGAGCGTTTTTTCAAGGGCGGCGAGGGCGCCGGCGCCGGCGGTGTGATTTTCCCGGAGGATGCGGATTTTCTCAAATTCCTCGATGCCGTCGCGGAACATTTCCCAGCGGACGGAGAGGCGCGGGCCGGGATAGATCAAAAAGGTGTCGCCGGCGCCCCAGTTTTCGGGGCGGAAGGAGGAGTCCCAGAGCGGCTCGCGCGGCCAGTGCGCGAAGGCCCAGCGCAACATGCCGTCGAAGCGTTTCGCGGCGGCGTAATAACCAAGCCAGACCTGCTCGGCGCACGGGCTGTAGGTGAAGGTGTTCGGGCGGGACGGGGCGACGCAGACATAATAGGTGGTGACATTCCCGGCCCGGCGGCGCGGCTCGATTTCGTCGAGGAAGGTGCCGTTTTCGGCGCGGCTGAGGATCTGGCTGTAGTTGTCAATCGTGATGCCCTGGCTTTGGTAGTCGGCCGGGTTTTTGTTGCCCGCCATCATTAATTTCAGGCGCGGGGCGTGTCGCCTGAGGACGGCGTGGGCGGCGCGGAGTTCCTCCGGCGAGCGTTCGTCGAGGGCGATGTGGGTTTTGTCAACCCAGCCCTTTTTTTCCAGGTGTTTTTGGAAATCGGCGAGGAAGGGCGCCCAGTATTGCTCGTATTCCGGCGTGCCGGCCTTGAGCGCGCGCGTGATTTTGTCGCCGGTGGCGCCGTCGGTGTAAAACACGAGGTCGCCCCACGGGACCATTGAATAACAATGGATTTGCGGGCCGAGGCCGCAGCGTTGGGCGAAGGCGACGTAGTGGTCGAACACGGTGTAATCAAACGTCCATGTCCCGCCGGGGTTGAGGGTGCGCGCGACCATGCTTTGGTAGGCGTCGTAGGTCTGCTGGTTCCACGGGCGGGCGGTGATGGTTGTGGTGATGACTTTCTGGCCGGCGCCGGCGAGTTCCCTATACAATGGCTCCAGCAATTTGTAATGTTCCGGAGAGAAGGGCGCGACGCGGTGGTAGCGGGCGGAGGCCCACGGGTGCTGCCAGAGGTCGAGGAAGAACGACCAGTTTTCCGGGTCGGGCAATGCGGCGGGGAGCACCGTGATTTCGAGCGGGAATGACATGGTGTTTCCGCCGCGCGCGGTGGCGGCGAGGGCGCCGTTGTATAAGCCGGGTTTTGTGTTTTTGGGGATTGTGATTGTCAGCCAGACGGGGCGGAAGCCGCCGGCGGGGAGGTCGAGTTCGGGGGCGGTGTCGAGGATGTCGCCGACGGCGTGGCCGGGCTTTTGGTCGCGCTTGTTGGCGACGGCGGCCCAGACGTAGCGGACGAAGCGCGGGGCGAGCGCGGCGGCGGGGATTTCGTCGCCGGCGGCGGAGCGGAGCGCGGTGGCGGCGAGGCGGAGTTGCGGCGCGGCGGCGCGCGACCAGAGGACGAACTGGGCGTGGACGCGCTCGTTGCGCCACGCGGTGGCGCGGAAGGCGCGCGGCGCGGCGGTGCCGTCGGCGTCGGCGAGGGCGTTTTCCGGCGTGATGCGGACGAGCGGGGCGACGCGGCCGCGGAGGGTGTCGTCTTGCGCGGCGGCGGCGGCGAGGGCGGCGGCGGGCAGCATCGGAGTTTGCGGCTCGTAGTCGGCGTCGGCGTAGCGCCAGGTGACTGGCGGGACCGCCGGCACCGGCGGCACCGGGGTGTCGGCGAAGGCGGCGGGGGAAAGGGCGATGGCGAGGGCGAGGGCGGGTGTTTTTTTCATGGCGGGAAGCAGTTTTTTTTGAGGGGGTGGTATCTTTTTTTAATGGTTGTTTTTATTATTCCCTGGCGCGGGGACGGGCCGGGGCGCCGTCGGGGCGGCGGTAGTTGGCCTGGATTTGGTCGAGGCGGCGGAGGGCGGCGGGGAGGCGCTCCTGGAAGGAGGGCCAGTCGCGCGCGGCCTTCGGGCTCCACGCGACCTCCGCCATCGCGAACAGGCGCGGATACAAATTATACTCGGCGCGGTTCCAGTCAAAGAGATACTCGCCCCAAAGGTTCGCCTGGCAGCCGATCACTTGTTTCTCCCGTTCAGGCGGCGTGCCTTCCGGGATGGGTTCGAATTGATAAACCTTTTCCAGCGGCAGCAGCCGCGGCGGACGGTTTCCGGAACGTTTTATGCCGATGTGCTCGTAATACGGGTCGTCCGGCAGGCCCTCGACGGACTCGGCGTAGTCAATGTAGCAATGGGAGTGCGGCGTCATGACGACATCGTTGCCCTTCTCGATGGCGAGCCGCGCCCATTTCCAGTCGCGCCAGACCATCATGGTGGCGGTCGGCGACAGGCCGCCCTCCTGGATTTCATCCCAGCCGACGATGCGGCGCCCGCGGGAGTTGAGGTGTTTTTCAACGCGGCGGATGAACCATGATTGCAGCCCGAACTCGTCCTTGAGGTCGTTTTCACGGATGACTTTTTGCGCGAAGGGGGACGCCTTCCATTGTGTTTTCGGCGCCTCGTCGCCGCCGATGTGTATATAAGGCGAGTCGGGAAACAGCGCGCAAACCTCGTCGAGGACGTCCCGCAAAAAGCGGAAGGTCTCCTCCTTGGGCGCGTAGATATAAGGTTTCACGCCCATTGTCGTCTGCACCGCCGGCGCGTAGCCGGGGATGTCGGTGTTTCCATACCCGGGATACGCGGCGAGGGCGGCGGAACTGTGGCCGGGGATTTCGACTTCGGGGATGACGGTGATGGCGCGCTGGCGGGCGTAAGCGACAATCTCGCGGATTTCATCCTGCGTGTAATAACCGCCGTGCGGCACGCCGTCGGGCAGGTCGCGATTTCCGGGCGTGGGGGAGGAGACGCGCCACGCGCCGGTTTGCGTCAGCCGGGGATATTTTTTGATTTCCATGCGCCAGCCCTGGTCATCGGTGAGGTGCCAGTGCAGGGTGTTGAATTTATACAAGGCCATCGAGTCGAGCAGGCGTTTCACGGCGGCGGGGCCGAAAAAGTGCCGCCCCTCGTCGAGCAGGACCCCGCGCCAGCGGAAGCGCGGCGAGTCGTGGATGCGCACGACCGGCAGCGTGACGCGCGCGGCGTCGCCGTCGCCGTCGCGCGCGGCGAGTTGCGCGAGGGTTTGCAACGCGTAGAACGCGCCGGCGCGCGCGGACGCCTCGACGCGCACGGCGCCGTCCGCCGCGACCGCGAGCGCGTAGCCCTCGGGGTGCGCGACGTGGCTGTCCGTCGAGAGCGACGCGCAGTCCACGGCGATCACCGGGCGGCCCGCGGCGGTCGCCGCCGCGGGGTGGACGGGCAGGCGCAGCCCCGTCCGCTCGAAAAGGGTGTCCGCATACACGCGCCCCAGGGCGGCGTCGGCGCACACAATGATGTGCGACGCGCCCAGCGCGACGCCCGCGGCGTCGGCGTCGCGCGCGATTTGCGCGGGGCGGGGGATGACATTGATGTCGGCGGCGGCGGGCGCGCCGGACAGCAGGCAGCATGCGAGTGCGCCGGGGAGCAGTTTTTTAGGATTCACAGTGCAGGGTGGATTGAGGGAAAAAGAGGAGGACGGATGTCATTGTTCCCTCCATTGCCGGAAGGGTTCAATGGCCTCGTAGTTGGCAAGTCCAAACTCATCGTAGGCGCGGGCGACGGTCTGGTCATGGTGTCCGGCCTGCTGCCAGGCCCCGCCTGTTTGCTGGCCGCGCTGGCTTTTATGGTGACGGATGGACTGGATTTTCGCGGACAACTCCAGCGGGCTCATCGGGACGGCCATGTCGATCCCGGCGATGTCCCAGTCGCGCGCGGGGCTGCGATAGAGCCAGACGCGGCAGTCGCGCCGCCAGCCGTCGTCACGGGTGCGCGCGAGGGCCTGGCGCAGCACATCGAAACAGATGGCGGGGATCGAGCTGGGGTCCTCTGAGTCGCCGGTGGCAAAAATCTGATGCGGTTCGAGCCTGCGCAGGAGGGCGACCATGGTGTCCACGTCGGCCCCGCCGGCGCGGAACCGGCGGTAGCGGCCCTGTTCATAAAAGGGCAGGTCGGGGAAATGTATTTTTTCCTTGGATACGCCGCAGGAGCGCAGCGCGGCGCGCTCCTCGCCGCGGCGGAGCACGCCCTTGAAGCGGCGCAACTCGGGCGGGTCGCCGTCGAAGGCGGATTTCGAGTCGAGCTGCTGTTTGATCAAGCGGGCGAGAGTGGCGCCGGAACCGCCGCCGGTTTCACGGGGACCGGAATCGTCCAATTCGATCATGAAGTCGGCGAGCGTGGCGGCCTCGTCGTCGGGGACGCCGAGGTTGCCGGAGGTCTGGCAGGCGACGGCGACATCGTGGCCCTGCTCGACGAGGCGGCGGATGGTGCCGCCCATGCCGAGCACGTCGTCCGAGGGCTCGGGGCTGAGGACGAGCACGCGTTTCGGGTGCGGCGCGGCGCGCTCGGGGCGGTGCGTGTCGTCCGCGCCGGGTTTGCCGCCAGGCCAGCCGGTGATGGTGTGCTGGAGTTCGTTAAAGATGCGGATGTTGAGGATGTAGGCGGGGCCCTGCTCGGTGAGGAGGTCGGCCATGCCGTGCTCGGTGTAGTCGTCGTCGAGGAGTTTGAGCACGGGTTTTTTCACGTGCCGCGAGAGCCAGGCGACGGCGCGGCGGGAGAGGGCCGGGGTCCATTCGACGGGGCCGACGAGCCAGGGGAGCTTGATGCGCGTGAGTTCGGAGGCCGCGGGGCGGTCGATGAGGAAGGCGGCGTCGGGGTGGCGCTGGAGGAAGCCCGCGGGCAGCGATTCGGAGGGCGGTTTCTCGGCGGCGTCGGCGACGACGCGGGCCTTGGCCCCGCCCCAGGCGAGGAGGACGATCCGGCGTGCGTCGAGGATCGTGCCGACGCCCATCGTGATGGCGTGGCGGGGCACATGGGCCTCGCCGAGGAAGTCGCTCGCGGCGTCGCGGCGCGTCATGCTGTCGAGCGTGACGAGGCGCGTGCGCGAGTCCGCGCCGGAGCCGGGCTCGTTGAAGCCGATGTGCCCGGTGCGCCCGATGCCAAGGACTTGGAGGTCGATGCCGCCGGCGTCGCGGATTTTCTGCTCGTAGGCGCGGCACCACTCGAAGACGCCGGCGCGCGGCACCGTGCCGTCGGGGATGTTGATGGCGGCGGGGTCGAGGTCGATGTGGTCAAAGAGCTGCTCGTGCATGAAGCGCCAGTAGCTTTCGGCGTGGGCGCGCGGGAGGCCGTAATATTCGTCGAGGTTGAAGGTGACGACGTTTTTGAAGCTGAGGCCCTCCTCGCGGTGGAGGCGGATGAGTTCGCGATAAAGGCGGACGGGCGTGGAGCCTGTGGCGAGGCCGAGCACGGCGCGGCGGCCGGCGGCGGCGCGGTCGCGGATGAGCGCGGCGATTTCGCGCGCGAGGGCGCGGGAGGCTTCGTCGGCGGAATCGTGGATGTGGATGCGGACGCGTTCGCGTTGCTGGTTTTCGATGGTGTGGCTCATGGTGCGGAAGTTTGGAGGTTGGAGTTTAACGGATGTTGTGCGGGAGCGCCCATGCTCGTTTTCGTTCCTCTTTCCTCGTTCTCTTTCTCTTTCCTCTTTCGTCAAGAGGGGAGAGGAAGGGGATGGGAGAGATGGGAAGGATGGGAGACATGGGAGAGGAAGATAAAGATAAAGAGGAAAGAGAAAGAGAACGAGGATGAGGATGAGAAAAGGTGGTTCAGTGGGCGGGCGGGTGCTTGAAATACTCCAGCGTGCCGGCGAGGCCGGCGTCGAGGTCGGCCTTGGGGGCGAAGCCGGTCGCGAGCAGCGCGTCGATGCTCGCGCGCGAGTGGCGCACGTCGCCGGCGCGGGGGGGGGCGTGGCGGATTTCGGAGCGGGAGCCGGCCAGCGCGATGATACGGCGGGCGAGTTCGAGTATGGTGAGCCGGCCGCCGCAGCCGGCGTTGAGCACGGGGGGGACGCCGGGGGTGTTCATCACGTGGATGCAGGCGGCGGCGAGGTCGTCCACGTGGATGAAGTCGCGCGTCTGGCCGCCGTCGCCGAAGATGACGAGGGGCTCGCCGGCGAGGGCCTTTTGCATGAAAACGGGCACGGCGGCGGCGTAGGCGCTTTTCGGGTCCTGGCGCGGGCCGAAGACGTTGAAGAAGCGCAGGGCCACGGTGTCGAGCCGCCCGTCCGCGGCGAACTGGCGGCAGTAGTATTCGCCGTCGAGCTTGGTGACGGCGTAGGGGCTGCGCGGCTCGGGCAGCATGGTCTCGACCTTGGGCACGGCGGGGTTGTCGCCATAGACGGCGGCGGACGAGGCGAAGAAGAGTTTTTTCACGCCGGCGGCGGCGGATTCCTCAAGGACGTTGAGCAGGCCGGTGACGTTGAGTTCCACGCAGCCGCGCGGGTCGCCGACGGACTCGGGCACGCTGATCATGGCCGCGAGGTGGTAAACGTGCTCCACGCCGCGCAGCGCCTCGCGGAGCAGCGCGCGGTCGAGGATCGAGCCCGGGATGAACCGTGCGCGGATGCCGTCGAGGTTGCGCCGGCGGCCCGTGCGCAGGTTGTCGAGCACGAGCACCTCGGCGTCGTGCTGGAGCGCCCCGGCGAGGTGGCTACCGATGAAGCCGGCGCCTCCGGTGATGAGGATTTTTTTCATGATGGGAGCGGGTTTGGTTTTTTAGACAGAATTAACGGAATTATTTTTTATTGTGGCTCCGGCGGTGATTAGGAGGTGGGCGGCGTAGTAGGCGGGCATGATCAGGGCGCGGACGAGGGGGGAGGGGGTGTGGAGAAATTCGCGGAGGGCGATGAGGGTGTCGGAGAAGAGGATGCCGGCGATGCCGGCGGTGAAGAGGAGGCGCGCCGGCGCCGGCAGGCGGAGGCCGGCGGCGGCGGCAAGGGAGAGGATGGAGGCGAGTGTGTATAAGAGGACGGCGGCGCGGAGCGGGGCGGCGTGGATGGCGGGGTTTAGTTTTAATATAAAAAAGAGGCCGTAGCCGGCGAGGAGGGCGGGGAGAAGGGGGCGGCAGGGTTTTCCGTTTTTGAGGAAGAAGGCGATGAAGGCGAGGTGGGCGGCGAAATAGAGGGCGATGCCCTGGATGAAGCGGGTGTCGCCGGCGCCGGCGCCGCGGCGGGAGAGGAGCCAGTCGCCGGCGATGGAGACGAGCAGGGCGGCGGCGAGGAGGAGGCGGGCGGGGAGTTTTTTGGCGCGGGGGGAGAGGGTGATGATGAGCGCGCAGGCGGCGGCGACGCCGGCGCGGGCGGGCCAGCCGGCGCCGGCGAGGGCGAGCGCGGCGAGGAGGAGAGGGAGGAGCAGGGCGGGAGAGGGCATGGATTCGGGCGGGGCGGCGGCTTTGCCGCCGTCGGGCAAGCAGCAGGGATGCCTGCCTTACTTTATTGTTTGCAGGATTTTTTGGGCGGCGGTTTCCATTTGTTTTTGGCTGGCGTCGATGTCGCGGACGAGCGCGAACTGGTTGCGGGCGCGGTCGAGGTTGTGGGCGGGGCGTTTGGTTTTGAAATAGACGTCGCCTTCAAGGTGGTCGGTGAGGAAGCGGAGGCCGATTTCAAAGGTGATGAGGCGGCCGGAATGGGCGAGGTGGGCGGTCTCGGCGGGGGTGAGGAAGGGGGCGGCGGCGGAGAGGTAGCCGGCGAGGAGGCCTTCATAGACGGGCATGGACATGGTGACGCGGGAGAGGTCGGTCTCGTCCTCGGCGGCGGTGTTGGTGGCGGAGCGCACCATGTCGCCGAAGTCGTGGAGGGCGAGGCCGGGCATGACGGTGTCGAGGTCGATCACGCAGACGGCGCGGTGCGTGGCGTCGTCGAGCATGACGTTGTTGAACTTGGTGTCGTTGTGCGTCACGCGCTCGGGGATTTCCCCGGAGGCGTGAAGATTGGAGAGCACATCCACGAGCGGCTCGTTTTGCCTGGCGAAATCAATCTCGGCGCGCACGGCGGCGGCGCGGTTGAGCGGGTCGGCCTCGACGGCGCGCATGAGGTTTTCGTAGCGGCGGCGGGTGTTGTGGAAACAGGGGATCGTCTCGTGGAGGCGCGCGCCGGGCAGGCCGGTGAGGAGGCGCTGGAAATTCCCGAACGCGCGCGCGGCCTCGCGGGCATGGGCGGGGGTCTCGACGATGTCGTAGGTGCGCGCCTTTTCGATGAAAAGGTAGCAGCGCCAGCACGCGCCGTATTCATCGACCTGATACGGGCGCCCGTCGCGCGCGGGCACCAGCGTGAGCGCGCGGCGCGAGACATCGCCGCCGCCAAGTTTCGCCGCCTGGCTCGCGGCGTGGGCGGTGACGCGGCTGATGTTGTCCATCAGGCCGGCGACATCCTTGAAGACGCGGGTGTTGATGCGCTGGAAGATGTAGCGCACGGGCGCGCCGGCCTGGTCGAAGTTGACGGCGTAGGTGTCGTTGATGTGGCCGTTGCCGTGGGGCGCGCCGCCGAGGCAGCGGCCGTGCAGCATGAAGCCTCGCGCGACGGCGGCGAGATCGACGGGCGGGGCGCCGTCGTGCGGGCCGTGCGGGGGAAGGTTGTTTGCGTTCATGGAAGAAAAAGGTGCCGGCTGGGAAAATCGCTCGGGCGCGCTCACCCCCAAAGCCGCTCCGGGTAGATGCCTTCGCGCACGTGGGCGCGCAGCGCGGCGACGACGCGCGGGCGGTCCTCGCGGTAGGTGATGCCGAACCACGAGTCCACGGTGGGCAGCACGCGCACGTCGGCCTCGCGCCGTTCGATCATGGCGGCGACCGCGAAGGGCAGGTAAAACTCGGCCTTCGGCGCGGCGCCGTGCGCGTCGAGGAAGCGGGCGAGTTCGCGCTCCAGCGCGGGGAGGATGGCCGGGGTGAAGCCCCAGCAGTTCATCGAGACGACCTCGCTCCCGGAGAACACGCGCGCGCCGCCGCCGCCGCCGGCGTTTTTCTGGAGCGCGCCGCCGCCGGGCGCGCGTTCGATGGCGGTGCATTCCTCGACCGCCGCGAGGCGCCCGTCCGCGCCCACGGAGCAGATGCCGCGCGAGACCGTGCCGTGCTCCGAGAGCGTGCGGTCGAGGCGGAAGCCGATCATGCAGCACGGCGCGGGCGCGGCGGCGGCGTCCGCCGCGGAGAGAAACGCGCCGAGCCGCCCGAACGAATCGGCGCCGTAGTAGTCGTCGGCGTTGATGACGGCGAACGGTTCGGCAAGCTCCCCCGCCGCGCACCACACCGCGTGGCCGGTGCCCCAGGGTTTTTCGCGGCCCGCCGGGGCGCGGCGCCCGCCGGGCAGGCGGTCGATCTCCTGAAAGGCGTAGCGCACCTCGGCGCGCCCCTCGAACCGGCGTCCCGCTTTCTCGCGGAATTCCGCCTCGAAATCGCGGCGGATGACAAAGACGATTTTTTTGAAGCCGGAGCGCAGCGCGTCGAAGACGGAATAATCGAGCACGGTCTCCTGCGAGGGGCCGACAGGGTCGATCTGCTTGAGACCGCCGTAGCGGCTGCCCATTCCGGCGGCGAGGACAAGCAATGTCGGGGATTTCATGATGAACGGGGAAAATGAAAGAATAGTCGCTTCTGTCAAGAAATTTTTGATTTTAACATTTTGGATATTGACAGGATTCAATTCGTTTGCGATATTCCGGCGCATAAACGACAGAAATTAGCGATACCAAGGCACCCATGACACCGCCCCGCGCCACTCCCGCCGCCACTCCCGCCGCTGCTTCCACCGCTGCTCCCGCCGCCCTTGCAGCCCATATCCGCAACGCCTCCGTTGTTGCAGCAGGATTGCTTTTGGCAGCCGGGATTTCGCGGGCGGCGCGGGCGGAGGGCGCCGGGGTGCTTTCCTTCGAGGACGCCCGGCCGCCGGCGGATGTCTCCTTTTTCATGACGGACGCGGCGCGCGCGCACGTGACGCCGGAGCGCGCGAAATACGGCGCGCAAAGCCTGCGGTGGGACTGGCGGGCCGGCGAGTCGCTCGCGTTCCGCCGCGCCGGCGGCATCGCCTTCGCGCCGCTCACGCCGGAGTCGCCAGACAACCGGCTGTCCACGTTTGCCGTGTGGGTTTGCAACCCCGCCGCGCTTCCCGGCGGGAGCCTGCGCTTCGAGTTCGGGCGCGGCGGCTCGGGCGGCGGCGCGGGCGGTTTCGAGCGCGACTGCTGGTTTGAGTTCGGGCTCGGCTTCACCGGCTGGCGCACCTGCCGGGTGGCCTACGAACGCGACATGCGCGGCACGCCGCGCGCGGACATGGACACCGCGCGCATCGTCGCGCCGGCCTCCGGCGGCGGCACGCTTTTCATCGACTCGCTGGTCTTCTCGCATCCCGTCGATGCGCGCCACCACACGCGCGACGAGCAGGCGCCGTTCGTCAACACCGCCATCGAAAAACAGGCCAACGACCACTGGAACGCCCTGCTCCGCTTCGACCGCCTGCCGCCGCCGGCCCTGCCGCCGCCGGACGGCGCGCTTGAGGCCGCGCGGACCATCGACGCCCGTTACGCGAGCCTCCTGCCCGCGCCGGAGCGGACGGGGATTTCCCGCGACGGGATGAAAAAACTCCGCGGGCGTTTCGCCGCGTGGCAAATCCGCCGCGCGCCGGGCGGCGGCACGACCGGGCTGCCCGTCTGCCATCCTTACGAAAATGACGCCTACCCGGAGGACTCGCCGGAGTTTCGCGAATCCTCGTCGCCGCGCTCCGCGCTGCCCGCCTTCAACCGCCTCCTGCTCGACCTCGCGCTCGCCTGCCGCGCCGGCGGCGCGGGCGGCGGCGTCGTCGGCGGCGGCGGTGGCGGTGGCGGCGGCAGTGTTGCCGGTGTTGCCGGCGCGGGCGGCGGCGGCGGCGTGGGCGGCGTTGGCGGCGCGCGCGGCGAATTGCGCGGCATGTTTTTTGACTGCCTCGACCACTTGCGCGACCAGGGCTGGCAGCACGGCAGCGCGCAGGGCGCGGTGCACCACCTCGGCTACACGATGCGCGATTATTACACGGCGCTTTACCTGATGCGCGACGCGTTGCGCGAGACCGGGCGCCTCGCCGCCGCGCAGCGCGACATGGCGTGGTTCAGCGGCGCGGGCCGCGCCTGCACGCCGCCCGGCGAGGTCAACGGCGAGAGCCTCGACACCTTCAACACCCTCCTCCCCGGCCAGCTCGCCGCGTGCCTCATGATCGACGACGAGGAGCTGCGCGCGCGCCGGCTCGCCGCCGCCTCGCGCTGGCTCGGGCGCGCGCTGGAGCCGGCCGCCGGCATCGCGGGCGGCATCGCGCCCGACGGCTGCGCCATGCACCATTGCAACCATTATCCCGCCTACGCCGTCGGCGGCATCCGGGGCGCCGCCGAGGCGCTGTGGGTCTTCGGCAACACGCCGCTGCGCGTCCCAGGGGCCGGGCACGCCAGCCTGCGGCGCGCGATGCTCAACCTGCGTTTCCACTGCAACGTCCTGCACTGGCCGCTCAGCCTTTCCGGGCGCCACCCGACGGGGAAATTCATGCTCGACCCCGCGCCGTTCCTCCTGCTCGCGCTCGCGGGCACGCCCGACGGACGCGACACCGTGGACGCCGCCATGCTCGCCGCGTGGAAACGCCTCGCCGAGGCCGCCGAGGCCGGCGGCGGCGGCGCCACTGGCGGCGGCGGCCTCGGCACCGGCACGGCGCGCGCGCCCGGCGGCGGGACGCGCGGGCCTGGCGGCGGGACGCGCGGGGCTGGCGGCGTTGAAAAAAATCTCCTCCGCGCCGTGTCCGGCGCCGTGCCTGTCGCCGCGTCCGGCGCCGCGTCCAGGGTCGTGTCCGGCGCCGCGTCCAAGGCCGTGTTCAAAGCCGCGCCCGAGGCCGCGCCGGCGGGGCACCTCACGCTCAGCCACGCCACCGCGTCCGCGCACCGCCGCGCCGGCTGGCTCGCCACCGCGCGCGGCTTCAGCCGCTACTTCTGGGGCGCCGAGATTTACCCCGGCGCGAACCTGTTCGGGCGTTACCTCGCCTACGGGCACGTCGAGATTCTGGCGGGCGGCGCCCCGGACGACCCGTTCGGCAGCGGCTACGCGCACGACGGGTGGGACTGGAATTGCTGGCCCGGCACCACCGCCATCCACCTGCCGCTCGACGCGCTGCGCGGGCGCGTGCTCAACGTGGACATCCACAGCGGCCGCGAGGAGATGCTCCTCAGCGACGAGGCGTTCGCCGGCGGCTCCAGCCTCGAAGGGCGCAACGGCGTTTTCGCGATGAAACTGCATGGGCACGCCAAATATGACGGCAGCCACCGCGCGCGCAAATCCGTGTTCTTTTTCGACGACCGCCTCGTCCTGCTCGGCTCCGGCATCACCAACACCGACGCCGCGCACGGCACGCGCACCACGCTTTTCCAAAACCGCCTTGCTCCCTGCCGCCGCGCCGCGCCGCTGGCCATCGACGGGCGCCCCGCGCTCGCCGGTTTCCCCGCCGCGCTCGCCGGCAAACCCGTCGCGCCCGGCGGCAAATACGCCGCGCCTGACAACAAAAACCGCGCCGCAGCGCCCGCCGCGCACGCCGCGCACGCAGCGCACGCAGCGCCCTTCCTCCGGTTGCGGGACGCCGCCGGCAACGTCCACTTCGTCGCCGGCGAAAGCGCCGCCGGCCTGCGCGTCACCAAGTCCGCGCAACGCTCCCGCAGCCAGGACGACACACGCGACACCGGGGGCGATTTCGTGCTCGCGTGGCTCGACCACGGCGCCGCGCCGGAAAACGCCGGCTACGCGTGGGCGATTCTCGTGCAGCCAACGCCCGCGCGCGAAGAGGCGTTTGCGCGCGAACTCGCCGGCGGCGACGCCGCCGCCCCGTCCGCCACCGCCGCCGGCGGCGTGGCCAGCGGGGCCCTTGGCCGGCGTGGGTGGCGGGGCGCCCCAATCCCAAAACCCCAAAAACCCAAAACCAAAGGACAGCCGCGCGTTGCGCC
>JAITDF010000704.1 GCA_031282705.1 Opitutaceae bacterium
GTCTCCGTCCCCGCCGCGCTCAAGAGAGTTGCTGCGCCGGTGTGCGCGTGTGGCACCGGCTCGATGCGAACCATGCGATGGGGCGGGCTTGGGATCGCGCTTATGGGCCGGGAAACTCCGCGCCGGGTTTATGGCTTGTTGTCCGGGGCGGCCGTTTCACGTGCTTTCCCTCGCCACCAAGCGCACCGGCACGCTGATGTGGCGGTTGCCGAAACGCTTTTCTCGGGGAAGCGCGACGAGTTCCTCCAGGAGCTGCGCGGACCGGCTGCCGATGGCTCCGTAATCCTGCTGGATGGAACTGAGCGGCGGCATGCAGATTTCACAAATGGAGAGGTTGTCAAAGCCCATCACCCGCACGTCGGCGGGGACGCGGCGGCCGCTCGCGACGATGGCGCGGATGCCGCGCAGGGCCTGCCAGTCGTTGCCGAAGACGATGCCGTCGGGCGGCTGCGGGAGCGCCATCCATTGCGCGACGACCTGCTCGACCTGGTCGTCGTTGCTGGCGAATTTCCGCGCGAGCGCGTAGTCCACCGCGAGGTGATGGTCGCCCATCGCCCGCATGAAACCGTCGTAGCGGTCGCTCACGCCGGACAGCCCGGAGATTTCGCAGGCGATGCGCTTGCAGCCGCGCTCGATGAGGTGCGTGGTGGCAAGGCGGCCGCCGTGATGGTTGTCGGCCGAGACCGACCAGCATGGAAACTGCCCGGGCACGCGGTCGATGAACACGAGCGGAAAGCCGTCGATGACGGTCTGGAGCAGCGATTTTATCGAGACGGGATTCAGGCTGGGAAACACCACCGCGCCGTCGTAGCCCTCGGTGACGACGCGGTGGAGGTGCTCGTTTTCGCGCTCGGGGTTTTCGTCGAAATGGAGGATGTCCACGGTGGATTTCGATTGCGAGAAATGCTCCTGGATGGCCGCGGAGATCAGCGAGGAGCTTTCGTTGAGATTGGGCAGCACGAGCGCGACCTTGAGCTGCGTGGGCTTGCCGTCGGTGACAAACGTGCCGCAGGCCGACTCGGTCACGACGATGCGCTCCTCCTCCAGCTTGCGGATGGCCTGGCGGAGCGTGAGGTGGTTCACGCCGATCGATTTCGCAAGCACCTTGATGCCGGGCAGCTTGGTGCCGGGCGGAAACTCGCCCGCCGCGATGCGCGCCTTCAGGTGCGCGCTTATCTGCTGGTAAATCGGCTGCGGGCCGTTGCGGACGAGGTGGAGTTTGGGCAGGGCCATGACTGCATTGGTTTGTAAAGGGCGGTATAAACAGGCGCAAGCCGTGAACTGTCACGGCAGGATAAAATTGCAAGGCTATGCCGCCGGGAACCGGTGTCAAGCCGGACTGTCAGCCGGCTATCCATTGATTATTATGAAAATAAAAATCATCCCCAACGCATGGCCCATGAGGGCATGAATGCCGAAGCCCCGCTATATACTAATATACTGATGTCACGCGGAGGCCCCCCGGGCCATTGGAGGGGCCAGCCTCCGTGCCAGCCGTGCCGCGGTGGTTTTGGGAAAATGGGAGATATGGGAGATATGACACCCTGAAAAACGCCATATCTCCTATATCTCCCATATCTCCCATCCGCCGCCGCCCCTCCCGCCGCCGCCCAACCTTTCTGGTTGAAAACCCCCGCCGGCCCCCGCACCCTTGGCTTCTTGAAAAAATCAGACGCGTCCGCGCCGCCATTTGCGCGCGCACCCGCCTGCCGCACCAAACCGCTCGTATGGAAGAACTTCTGACCCGCAACTTCTGCATCATCGCCCACGTCGATCACGGCAAGACGACACTCTCCGACCGCCTGCTCGAACACACCCACACCGTCGCCCAACGCCTCCTCACCGACCAGCACCTCGACGCGATGGACCTCGAACGCGAACGCGGCATCACCATCAAAAGCCACCCCGTCACCATGAGCTACCCGGCCAAGGACGGCCGCACCTACAAACTCAACCTCATGGACACCCCCGGCCACGTCGATTTCTCCTACGAAGTCTCCCGCTCGCTCGCCGCCTGCGAAGGCGCCCTCCTCCTCATCGACGCCGCCCAGGGCGTCGAGGCGCAAACCGTCGCCAACGCCCACCTCGCCACCGCGCAAAACCTGAAAATCATCCCCATCATCAACAAAATCGACCTCCCCTCCGCCAACCTCGAACTCTGCCTCCGCCAGCTCGAAGACATCCTCATGATACCCGGCGACGAAGCCATCCTCGCCAGCGGCAAATCCGGCATCGGCATCGAAGACATCCTCGAAGCCGTCGTCCACCGCATCCCCCCCCCCCGCTGGCGCGACCACCCCCACACCCGCGCCCTCGTCTTCGACTCCATCTACGACTCCTACCGCGGCGTCATCACCCACACCCGCGTCTTCTCCGGCGCGCTGAAAGCCGGCGACCAGATGATGCTCATGAGCACCGGCCAGAAATCCGAAATCAAGGAAGTCGGCATCTTCACCCCCAAAATGCAGAAAACCGCCACCCTCGGCGAAGGCGACGTCGGCTACCTCGTCTCCAACATCAAAGACACCACCGAAGTCAAAGTCGGCGACACCGTCACCCTCGCGCGCCAGCCCGCCACCGCGATGCTCCCCGGCTACAAGGAAGTCCGCCCGATGGTCTTCTGCGGCCTCTACCCCCTCGAATCCAGCGACTACGAAAAACTCAAGGCCGCCCTCGGCCGCCTCCGCCTCAACGACGCCGCCTTCCTCTACCAGCCCGAAAGCTCCGTCGCCCTCGGCTTCGGCTTCCGCTGCGGCTTCCTCGGCCTCCTCCACATGGAAATCATCCAGGAACGCATCCGCCGCGAGCACGACGTGGAAATCATCTCCACCTACCCCAGCGTCGTCTATCACGTAAAAACCCATGCCGCCACCGCCCCCGCCGAGGTGGACAACCCCATCCTCCTCCCCGACCCCGGCACCATCGACGAAATCTCCGAACCCACCATCAACGCCTCCATCCACATCCCCAACGACAGCATGGGCGACATCCTCGCCCTCGTCATGGAAAAACGCGGCACCGTCGAGCACACCGACACCCTCGACCACACCCGCGTCATGCTCACCTGCACCCTCCCGCTCAACGAAATCCTCGTCGATTTCAACGACCGCCTCAAAAGCCTCACCCACGGCTACGGCTCCATGGACTACGAACTCGGCGAATACCGCCCCGCCGACCTGGTGAAAATGGACATCCTCATCAACGGCGAACCCGTTGACGCCTTTGCCTGCATCGTGCACCGCGACAAAGCCGAGGCCAAAGGCCGCGAACTCTGCGAACGCCTGGCCGGCATCATCCCCCCGCAATTGTTCAAAGTCGCCATCCAGGCGGCCATCGGCGGCAAAATCATAGCCCGCGACAACGTCCGCGTCCTCCGCAAGGACGTGACCGCGAAATGTTACGGCGGCGACATCACCCGCAAACGCAAACTCCTCGAAAAGCAGAAGGAGGGCAAAAAAAAGATGAAGCTCATCGGCAAAGTCTCCATCCCCCCCGACGCCTTCATCCAGGTCCTGAAAAACAACTGACCGCCTCGTTAAGTTTACGTTGAAGTCCAAGTTCAAGGGCGCTTTGAAAAATCAAAAAACAACTGATGTTACGCAGTCGGCAGATTTTGGCAGGGCGGTCTCGCCGGGACCGCCGTCGTTTGCCTCGTGGTGCTCGCGGCGGTCTCGGCGAGACCGCCCTGCCAAAACTGGCCGCCGCGTAACATCAATGACGTCAGCCAAAAGAGAAGGCGATGAGTTTTATAGTATTTAAAGGCACATTGAAGGCCGCCAGTGATGCCGATGGATTCACCAAGGGCGCGACATATGCGTATGTATGCGTTGCCGCCGAAAAAGACTTTATGCGCGCCCTCGAAGCCGCGAACAGCAAAGCGAAGAGAGAAGAATTTATTATCGAGACTGTTGATGGTTCTCCGATAAGTGTGCCTGCATGGCGCTCTTTCCTGCCTACTTCACAGGGGCGGGCGCTGCGAGAAGCCAGGCATCTTGGTGCCGTCATTACGGTTTGTTCAGAGGTGATAGACCCCGAGCGCGTCGTTGGAGAGGAAAGCGGCTAACCAGCAGCCGGA
>JAITDF010000053.1 GCA_031282705.1 Opitutaceae bacterium
GGCCTGATACCGGCGGCGTTCGGCGGCACCTCGATGGCGCAATGGCAGAAAGACTACAAAGGCGACTTCCGCTGGCCGGATGGCCGCACGCTTTTCCAACTCGCCACCGAGTCCGCCACCGCGGCGGCGAACGAAGGCGCGCTGGCCGGCATCCTTTGGAATCAGGGCGGGGCCGACATCCGTCGCACGCAGCGCGACGGCGGCGCCGAATATCGCGCGCAACTCGACCGGCTGATTGCCGATTTCCGCGCCGCGCTCGACCGGCCCGCCCTGCCGTTTGTCGCCGCCACGATCAGCCCCTGGAAGCGCCCCGACACGAAGGAACTGAGCCAGGTTTATCTCGATCTCCCCGCGCGCGTGCCGCACACCGCGGTGGTTGACACGCTCGCCCCTGAGTTTGACGGAAAACTCCGCAACAAACCCAACGACCCCGCGCACTACGACAGCGAGTCCGCCCGCCTGCTCGGCGCCGCCTATGCCAGGGCGATGCTCCCGCTCCTCAAATGACGCCTGTTCTCGTTCCTCTTTCTCTTTCCTCTTTATCTTTATCTTTCTCTTTCCCTCCCATCCCTCCTATTTTTCCCATTTCTCCCATCTCCTCCCCCCTTCCTGACGAAAGAGCCCTATAATTCCAACCCTGCATCCCTATGAACTTATTATCTCACCGCTTTCCGGTCCTGGCACCCGGCGCCTTTGCGCTCGGCGCCTTTGCGTTCGGCGTGTTCACGCCCGGCGCCGCGCCCGCCCGCGCCGATGTTGAATTCGCGCCCGGCGTGCCCGTGCTCGTCGTCGGGACGCCCGGCGTCGCGGAGCAAACCGCGCTCGATCACCTTGCCCGGGACTTGGAAAAAGTGCTCGGCCGCGCGTCGCCCGTGCTCACCGACGCGAAAAAAATCGCGGGCCGGCCCGCCATCGTGATTCTCGCCGCGCCCGGCCCGGCCGGCGGCGGCCCGGCCGGCGGCCTGGCGCGCGACCCGCGGCTCGCCGCGCCCGAAGCCCACGGCATGCGCCTCATCCAAACCGCCGCCGGCCCGCGCCTCGTGCTCGAAGGCGGCGGCGCGCGCGGGCTCATTTACGCGATTTATGCGTTCACCGAGGAATGCCTCGGCGTGCCGCCGCTCTGGCATTGGATCAACTGGCGGCCGCAGCCGAAAGCGGGCCTCGCGCTGCCCGACGGCTTCGAGCGCCTGCACCCGCCGCCCTACGTGCGCTGGCGGGCATGGTTCAACAACGACCAGGATTTCCTTTCACCCTGGAAAAACGCGCGGCGCGAAAACCGGGAGGCGATGTTCGAGACCATCCTCCGCCTCAAATACAACACCTACGAAGTCGAGACCGTCGTGGACACCGGCGGATCCGCGCCGCGCCACACGCCCAATGCCGAGGCGCTCGCCGCGCACCGGCACGGGCTCGCCATCACCACCCACCACCATTCCCCGCTTGGCTCGCGGCTCGGCCGCCGCCTGGAACACTGGAACCGGTTTTGGACCAAAATGGGCCGCGGCGGCGACATCCCCGCGCTCAGCGTGAAACAGCCCGCGCCCCTCTACGAATACTGGCGCCACCACGTCGAGACCGCCGTGCGCGCCGGCTTCGAGTGCATCTGGCAGGTGACATTTCGCGGCGGCGGGGACATCCCGTTCTGGCAGACTTTTCCCGACGCCCCGCCCGGCATGCCCGCGCGCGCCCGCGTGATCGAGGAAATGCTGGCAAGGCAGGTCGCCATTGTGAAGGAGGTCACCGGCAATCCCGCCCCGTTGATGCGGACGACGCTCTACAATGAAAACTCCGACCTCTTCGCCGCCGGGCTCCTGCGCCCGCCCGCCGAGCCGTCCCTGATCTGGAATTTCGTCGCCGCCCGCCGCGACCATTTCCCCGCCGCCGACGTGCGCGGCTTCAAGGCGCCTCCGGATCTGCCGGTCGGTTATTATCTCAACTTCCAGTTCACCTCCTCCGGCTCGCACCTTGTCGCCGCGGAAGGGCCGTGGAAAATGGCCGCCAACTATCGCGTGGTCGATTCGCTCAACGCCCGCCCCCTCGCCTTCACCGTCGTCAACGCCGGCAACATCCGCGAGCACGTCGCCGAACTCTCGGCCAACGCCGCGATGATGTGGCGCTTCGCCGACTTCGACGCCGGCGCGTTTCTTGTCAACTATTGCGCGCGCTACTTCGACGCCGCCCGCGCCCCGGAGATCGCCCGCCTCTATCGTGATTATTATTACGCCTACTGGCGCCAGAAAAAAGCCGGCCTGCCGGGCTTCGACCGCCAGTATATTTTTCAAGACCTGCGCTACGCCCGCGCCGCCGAGATGCTCTTAAAAGCGTTGCGCGAAGGCGCGCGCACGCCGAACCCGCTCGACGGGCACCCCATGGACAACCCCGACACCGGCAGCGTCGGCTATTTCCGCGTCGAGCCGGAACCCGGAGACAACGGCCAGCTCGGCGCCATCCTGCGCGGCACGGCGCAGTCCGGCGCCGCGTTTGCCGCGGTCGCCCGCGAGGCGGAGCGCCTGCGCGCGGAAATCCCGGAGCGCAACCGCTGGTTCTTCGACCAGAACCTGCGCGTCCCCGCGCAAGTGATGGAGCGGCTCAACCTCATGCTCCACGAAATCGCCGGGGCCTGCGCCCTGCCCGCCGCCGCCCGCGGGGAAATCCGCGCGCACCTCGCCGCCGCCCGCGCCGCGCTCGCCGATGCCCGCGAACAGCTGCGCTCCACCGACACCGGCGTGTTCGCGCACTGGCACGACAGCGACGAAAAATTCAAGATCAACAACCTCCTCCAGTCGCTCGACGCGGCAATCGCCAATTAGGCTGTCTGGATGAACAGAATGCCGCCAAGCCACCCATCATCGGCGGGGCGTCCGGGGCCGTCCGCCGCTTTCCAGATCAAGGCTCCTGATTTTGCCCTGAGCCCCTTCACCGGCATGGCCCGGCGGCATTGGGTCGAGGCCGGGCAATGGCTGCTCGACGGCGTTTTTTCCCATGTGGAAAACCAGGACGCGCCCCTCCTGCTGCCCCGCGGCGAAACGAAAATCACTTATCCCCGGCCGGGCGATCCCGACTGGCGCAGGCGCAGCGAAATCATGGAAGGCGTCGCGCGCACTTTGCTGATCGCGGGCCCGCTCCTCCGGCACAATCCCTCGCTGCGCTCAAACGGCATCGCCCTGCGCGATTATTATGCGAACGCCATCCTGAAACTCGCCGACCCGAAATCGCCCGACTACGTCGGCGACCAGGCGGGCATGGCCAGGGTGTGGGGCGACCGGCCGATCCAGGTGACATGCGAATGCGCCTCGCTTGCGCTGGAACTCACGCTCGCTCGCGACTCGCTTTGGGCAAACTACACGCGCGCCGAAAAGGACAGGGTCGCCCGGCTTTTCCACACGTGGGGGCACTGCCGCACGCACGCGCACAACTGGCGGCTTTTTAACATGCACATCCTTTCGTTTTTGCAGCGCGAGGGCTACGAAATCGACGGGGAAGTCCTGCGCGAGCATCTGCGCGCGGTGCGCGCATTCGACGCAGGCGATGGCTGGTATCGTGACGGCACCTATTTCGATTATTACTCTGTATGGGCGTTTCAATTTTACGCTCCTCTCTGGGCGGCGTGGGGCGGCTGCGAGACGCACCCGGCGATTGCCGATGCCATCGAGCGCAGCACGCACGCGCTGCTTAAAACTTACGACCGCCTGTTTGACCGGGACGGCTGGCAGCCGATGTGGGGGCGGAGCGGCATCTACCGCTTCGCGGCATCGGCGCCGTTTGCGAGCGCGTTTTTCCTCAAGAACGCGGGCGTCAATCCGGGGCTGGCCCGGCGCGTCCTTTCGGGGAATCTTTTCCAGTTCATCAGCCACCCGGATTTCGCAAACAACGGTGTCCCCACGCTCGGTTTCTACGGGCAGTTTCCGCCGATGGTGCAGCCCTACAGTTGCGCGGCGAGTCCCTTTTGGTTTGGCAACGCCTACCAAGGCGTCGCATTGCCCGGGACGCATCCGCTCTGGACCGCGCGCGAGGAAGCCGGTTCGTGGGAAGGGCTTGCCGCCGGCGCCGTGCGCGAAACCGAGTTGCCCGGCCCGGGCTTGGTGCTCACCCAATATGGCGGTTCGGGAGCCGCCGAAATGCGCACGGGCAAGGTGATGATTGTCGGCGGGCACAAGGTGCTGAGCAGCTACTCGCGCCTCGCCTTCCACACGCGCTTCCCGTGGCAGTCGGACACCGCCGACGGCCTCATGAGCATGCACTACAACGTGCGCGGCGGGGCGGCTTCGCATGTGACCTCGACCGGCCAGGTTGTCACGGCGGCGCCGCCGCCCGGCGGCGGGGCGATCGTGCGCGCGCCCAATCTGCTGCTGTATTCCGGCGTGCGCGGCGGCGTGTGTTACCGGAGGCTGCTGTTCGATTTCGCCGGCTCGCTCGGCGACAATCCGGCGGTGGACCTGGCGGACTTTGCCGTGCCGTGCGGGCTGGTGCGTTGCGACCGCCTTCGCATCCACGACCCCGGCAGCGAAATCATCCTCTGCCATCACGCGCTGCCGCTCGCGGAAGGCGCGGAGCTCCGCATTGAGGAGCGCGAGGCCGGCCCCTTGCGCGCAAAGGCGCTGCTGCTCGCCTCGGGCGGGCGGCAGCTCGCGCTGGTCAACGTGCACGGCTGGGACAGTTTCATCATGCGCCGCGAGGCCGGGTTGCACCCGGAGGCGCGCGAAAGCATTCTGCCCGGGCTGGCCAGCCGGCGCGAAGCCCGTTACAAGGGAGACCCGTGGCGCATCACGCTGATGCTGCACCGCTGCGACGCGAACCCCTGGCGCGACGACGAATTGTGGCCCTTTCGCTCCATGACGCGGCACGATGAGTTTGCCGGCGGCACCCCGGCAATCGACGGGGACGGCCGGCGCGTCGCGGTGGATTTTGCGCTTAACGATGGCTCCGTTCGCCGCGTGTCGTTTGATGGCATGGAGGGAACACTTCGCATATGAGCCGGCGCCGGCGCCAATGAATCAGCGCCAATGAACACACTTTCCATCATGCATCCCATCCCTCCGTCCGGGCCCATCCTGTCGTTTCGCGCCGCGATCGCGTGCGCCTTGCTTTCGTGCGTCCTTCCACTGGCGCCGGCCGCGCGCGCCCTCGCGGTTTCCGCGGCATTGGTCGATTATCAGCTGATGTTACGCGGAAGCGTCCGGTTTCCTTCTCTTTCTTCTTTATCTTCTGATGTTACGCGGCTCCGTCGTACCGCAGACTTCCAAGTCTGCTTCGAAGCTCATGCCTGATTGCGGGT
>JAITDF010000069.1 GCA_031282705.1 Opitutaceae bacterium
GGGGCCACGCGCCCTGCCTGGGCGTCGCCGCGGACGAGTTCGCCGGTTTTTCCGTTTTCCGTGATGGCGACGCGGGTGGCGGGGGCGATTTGGGCGGCGGGGGCGACGGGTTCGCCCGCGCGGTCGCCGGCCGCCGCCGGCGGGGCGGGGGGGCGGGTGGCAAACCATGTGATGCCGGAGAGGAGCGCAAGGGCGGCGACGGTGATGAGGAGTGGCTTGAGGTGCATGGGAGGTCGGGTTGAGTGCAGGTTTGCAGGTTTAGGTTTAAGTTTAAGTTTAGGTTTAAGTTTAAGTGATGTTGCTGATGTTACGTGGGAGAGTTCGTTTTCGTCGGTCGTCCATCGTCTATCGGTCTTCGTTTTTCTTTTTCTTTCCTCTTTCGTCAGGTGCGGGCCGGGGGGAAGAGGAAAGAGAACGATAGACGATGGACGATGGACGAAGAATGGGCGTTTCCGCGTAACATCAGGGTTAAGTTTAGGTCGGGCGCCGGCGCGACGGGTGGCTGGTGGACGGGGTTTCTTTCAATCGGGAGTCCGGGCGGGGGTCATCGTCTCCGGCTGCGGTGGAGGAGGAAGGCGCCGAGGAGGATGACGGCGGGCATGGCGAGGAGGTTGAGGGCGGCGAGTTTGTATTCGAGGGCGTCGATGTCTTCGCGGAGGGAGCGGCGGATTTCGCGGCGTTCGCGGCGCATTTCGGTTTGTTGTTTCTGGAAGTCGTCGATGGTTTTTTGCATTTCGGGCGTGGCGACGAGGCGGTTGCCTTCGGCGGTTTTGCCCATGAGTTCGCCGAGTTTGGCCTGGACTTCGGTGAGGCGGGTTTCGAGTTCGCCGAGTTTGGCCTGGTATTTTTGCTGGGCGGCGGCCTGCATGTCGCGCACGACGGTGAAGGGGCGTTCGGCGTTGGCTTTGCCGCGGAGGGTGAGGAGGTCGGTGGAGCCGGTGATGATGTCGGCGAGGTTGCCGGCGAGGGAGAGGTTGTCGTTGAGCGGTTCGACCGCCTCGCTGCCGAGGAAGTTGAAGCGGCGGAGGCTGAAGTCGTCGAGCAGCCAGTCGGTGTCGGCGATGATGATGACGGTGGAGGCGCCTTCCTTCAGCGCGGGTCCGGCGGCGGGAGGCTCGGCGGGGGCGGGGGTGGCGGCGTCGGTGGCGGCGGGGTCGGCCTTCGGGGCGCCGTCGGGGAAGGCGGGTTTGAATTTGCCGGTGAGGTGAAGGGCGTGGATTTTTTTCCCGGAGGGCGCGAGTTGGCGGGCGAGGGTGGCGGGGTCGGGCATCATGAGGGCGTCGGCGGGGAGGTCGCCGGCCTGGTCGGAGGTTTCGATGAGGGGGGTGGCGGTGAGGCCGGTGTGCGTCGTATCGACGGCGAGGGCGCCGGGTTCGGCGAGGAGGAGGGTGCCGAGTTGTGCGGTGGGGCGGGCGTCGCGGTTCAGGTTGTCGGCGGCGAGGCTGAGCCAGACGGGGTGGCGTTCGATGGAGCGGCCGGTGTTGATGGCGGTGGCGAGTTTCAGGTCGCCGATGACTTGGGCGGGGTTGTAGGTGACGCCCCAGGTTTTGAGGAGGCGGGGGAGGTCGCTGGAGAGGTTTTGCGGGGGCATGCCCATCATCATGGCCTGCTGGCCGCCGGCGCGGCGGGAGGCGTCGGAGGAGGGGTCGAGGGCGAGGAAGAGGGGGCGGCCGGAGAGGACGAACTGGTCGATGGCGTATTCGAGTTTTTCGGAGAGGCCTTGCGGGTGGATGATGGCGAGGGCGGCGAGGTCCGCGGGGAGTTCCTGCGCGGTGGCTTCGACGGGGACGATTTCACAGGAGCGGCTCCACTCGGTGTAAACGAACTGGGGGGCGGGCATGCGCTGGCGTTGCTGCATCATCATCATGCGCATGTCGGGTTGCTGGCCGGCGAGGGGGAGGCTGGTGATGAGGCCGAGGCGGGGTTTGTCGAGCACTTGCACGCCGTGGATGAGCTGGGAGATGTCGTATTCGAGGAAGGCTTCGCGCTGGGGCGTGAGCGCGGGGATGTTTTTTTCCTGGTCGGCCTGGATGGCGACGATGCCGAAGTAGAGGGTCTCGCCGGTGGCGGAGATGGTCTGGGCCTGGAGGCCGGCGGAGGCGGCGCGCTCCTCCTCGGGGGTGTCGGGCTGCGGGGTGATGATGTTGAGGGTGATTTTGCCGGAGGAGGCGCGGACATACTGGCGGAGCAGTTCCTGCACGCGCGAGGCGTAGTTTTTGTAGGAGGTGGGCAGGCCGGAGATGTCGCGGGAGAAGTAGAAGTCGAGCGTCACGGGCGTCTCGATCCTGGCGAGGAGCGCCTTGGTGCCGGGCGAGAGGGTGTAGATGCCGCCGGCGGTGGCGTCGAGGCGGAGCGGGAGGCGCGCGGCGAGATAGTTGAGGAGGAGGATCGCGACGAGGACGAGGAGGATCGCGGTGATTTTGCTTCCGGTTTTCATGGCGCGGGAAAGGGTGCGGTGGTGTGCGGGTGGCGGCGGGTTGCGGGTGCGGGTTGCGGGTGATGTGCGGCGGTGGCGTGCGGCGGGTGGCGCAGTGGCGGCGGGGGTTTAGCGTTCGAGGACGATGACGTTGAGGAAGAGCGTGAGGCCGGCGAGCGAGAGGAAATAGACCACGTCGCGCGGGTCGATGATGCCTTTGGTGAAGGGCTCGAAATGCGGGATGAAGCCGCAGTTGGCCACGAAATCGACCGCCTGCACGGGCAGCGCCGCGCCGAGCGCGCCGTTGAACACGCTCCAGCCGAGCAGCACCAGCACGAGGCAGGCGAGCACGCTGAGCACGAAGCTGATGACCTGGTTGCGCGTGAGCGCGGAGGTGAGCGAGCAGATGCCGAGGCAGCCGCCCGCCATGAGGATGGCGCCGGCATACCCGGCGAGCATCGCGCCCCAATCCGGGTCGCCGAGGTAGCCGGCGGTGAGCGCCAGCGGGAAGCCGAGCAGGACCGCGAGCGAGAGAAACGCCCACGCGGCGAGGAATTTCCCGAGCACGGCCTGGAGCGTGGTGACCGGCAGCGTGAACAGCAGCTCCACGGTGCCGCTGCGTTTTTCCTCGGCCCAAAGCCTCATGCCCGCGGCGGGCGCGAAAAACAGAAACAGCCACGGCAGAAACGTGAAGTAGCTCTCCAGCGAGGCCGTGTTGTTCTTGAAGAAATAGCCGAGGAAAAAGGCGAGCCCGACCGACGCCACGAGAAACACGATGAGAAACACGTAGGCGACCGGCGAACGGAAGTAGCCGAGAAATTCACGTTTGAAGACTGGGAAGATCATGGGAGTGCGGATTGGCGGGTTGGCGGGTTGGCGGATTACGAGGGAAAGGTGGAGGCGGATGGCGGATTGCGGGTGGAAGGCGGAGGGTTGCGGGGGGAAGATGGAGGGTTGGGAGCGGAAGGCGGAAGGCGGATGGTGGATGGCGGAGGGCGGAGGGCGTTTGTTTTGGATTTTTCAAAAAACGCATCACGCCTCGTCGCCGATGGTGAGCGAGCGGAAAATCTCGTCGAGCCGGGCGCCGGGCTGGCGGGCGCGAAACGCGGCCGGCGTCTCGTCCACGACGAGGCGGCCCTGGGAGATGATGATGATGCGCGTGCAGATGGCCTCGACCTCCTCCAGGATGTGGGTGGAGAGCACCACGGCCTTTTCCGCGGACATGGATTTGATGAGCGAGCGCACCTCGTTTTTCTGGTTGGGATCGAGGCCGTCGGTGGGCTCGTCGAGGATGAGCGCGGCGGGGTCGTGCAGGAGCGCCTGCGCGAAGCCGACGCGCTGGCGGTAGCCCTTGGAAAGCGTCTCGATGGTCTGGTGGCGGACGCCGGCCAGGTGCGTCAGCCCGACGGCGCGCCCGACCCTGGCGGCGCGTTCGGCGGCGGTGCGGAATCCGCGCACCTCGGCGATGAAGTGGAGAAACTCCTCCACCGTCATCTCGCCGTAGGCGGGCGCGCTTTCCGGCAGGTAGCCGATGACGCGTTTCACGGCGACCGGCGCGGTGCGGACATCGTGGCCGCCCACGATGGCGGTGCCGCCGGTGGGCGTGATGAAGCCGGTGATCATCTTCATGGTGGTGGATTTCCCGGCGCCGTTCGGCCCGAGAAACCCGAGGATGTCACCGCGTCTGACGCTGAAACTGATGTTATCGACGGCGCGTTTGGCGCCGTAGTCTTTCACCAATCCTTTTACTTCTATCATATGGCGGAAAAATGGAGGTTGCGGGGGAGAGAGTTCGGAAGAGAGCGGGGATTGAAAAAATAACGCGCGGCAAAGTTCCAGCTTTTTCGCATCAAATTTTTTCCGGCCAGGTTTCGGCATCGGCTGATGCCGCGCGGCGGCGCCGCCGGAACAGCGGCATCCCCGCCGCCGAAACGGAACGTGCGCGCCGAAACGGAACGTGCGCGCGGTGGCGGAACGGACGGCCCGGCGGCCTGCCCCTCCGGGCGCCCCCCCTTCCCCGGACGTTTCCGCGTCACGGCAGGGGTTGCTCCGCAAACAAATTGAAAATCCCGTAGTTAACGGAGGCTGCGCCGGTGTCAGGCTCGGTGGTGAACGGGGTCTGCTTGTAAAGCGGCGCCTCCACGCCGCCATCTTCATGGACAAAGACCACGGCCAGCCAGAACTTCTCCGCTTGATTCAACGCGCAAAAAATCTCGTTGCGGGTGAGCGTGATGGTCTTCGCGCCGGCGGCGCGGCCCTTCACTTCGATGTGGCGCGCGGGTGGCGGCGTTACGCCGGGCGCGGCGGGCGGCTGCGAGGTGATGTCCCAGCCGCACTTCCTTGCGGAAACATCCTCGGCCGTGTTGCCGCGTTCGCGTTCGGCGCGCATGACGGCTTCCATCGCCAAACGCTCAATGCGCGCCCGCGCCCCGGCGCTGCACGCCCATTGCGGGGTTTCGCCGGCATCGTCCGCATCGGCGCCGTCCGCATCGGCATCTCCCGCCGGCCCGTTTTCATCGCACGGTTTTTTCAACAGGCCCGCCGGGATGACAAACATCCCGCCGACAATCACGGGCGCGCCTTGCGTGACATGTTTTTCCGCCTTGAGCGCAGCCGTCCGCGCGTCCAGCCGCGCCTGCAAATCGTTCACCCGCCTGCCGACCTCGGACAATTGCAGGCGCACATCTTTCCCCGCCTCCCTGTCCTCTGCAAGCCGCTGGTGGCGGTCCGTCCAGAACTCAATTTCCCTGAGCAAGCGCTCGTGCACGGCGGCAAGCGTTTTTTCCACGCGGGCGCAATGCCGCTGTTTCACTTCCTCATAATGCGCGGGTGCGAGTTCGGTGGCGGCGCGAACAAGCGCGGCGCGTTCAAGGGAGGAAGCCGTGGGGAAGAAAGAGGAAATTTGGGGCCGGGAGTCCGGTGCGGGAAGATTTTCCAAATCCAAATGCGGCGCGCTTCCGACAAGTTCGCTTCGCCCATCCGGACGGACGCGGATGAATTGCAACCGTTTTGACAGCGTTTGATTGTCTTTCCCAAAACGGATTTCGTGCAGAAGCAGAAAAATGACCGAGGGCGTTTCGCCAGCGTCCGCCTTGTCAAGAAACGTCGCGCCGCGCCGCAGAATTTCCGAATGTTTTTCGAGCAGGACATCCGTCATGGAAAGCATCAAAGGATGTCCGGGATGCAGCAGCACGGCTGGCACCTCGCCGGGTTTCGCCGCCGCCACGGCTTCTTTTTCAAAGCAGATCCGCTCGTATTTTTGCAGGACAGGCGCGCTGTCGCGGCGGTTTCTTCCCGTAATGCGGCGATCGCGTTCGCGCAACAAGCCGGGGACATGGGTGATTTCCCAACGCCGCGCGCCCCGTCCGTGGATCGAGCCGCCCAGTCTGGCGAACGCCTCCATGAAAAAACTCCGCACAAAATAAGGCTGCAATTTGCGCGCCTCCGCCTCCTCCAGCATCGCTTTCACCGCAAACAAACGCGCGCCGTCCATTGTTTCCGCAGCAAGGGCGTTCCGCTCCAGCAGCACGCGCAATTTTCCTTCATCAAACGCGTCGTCGATTTTCCGGTTCAACTTCGCCCGCGCCTCCGGCCTGTCGCCATGGCGGATTGCCTCGATTAACAAGTCCTTGAGCGATTCGTCCTCAAAGATTTCACCAAGCACATCAAAAACCTTTCCCTGAAACGCCCTGCCTATCGCCTCCAGTTTCTTCAACAGCGTGTGATAAACATCGCCCTCGCGGGTCTCGCCGGCGACCAGGTTCCACAAATGGCAGACTTCCGTTTGGCCGATGCGGTGGATGCGCCCGAAACGCTGCTCCATGCGGTTGGGGTTCCACGGCAGATCATAATTCACCATCAAATTGGCGCACTGCAAATTGACGCCCTCGCCGGCGGCATCGGTGGCGACAAGCACGCGCACATCCTTGTCGGAGCGAAACTCCGCCTGAATGCGCCGCCGCTCGTCGCGGGTGGTGCTTCCCTGGATGGCCGCGACCGCCCGCGCATCGCCGAGCACGCTGCCGACGCGGGCTTGCAAATATTCCAGGGTGGCGCGGTGTTCCGTGAAAATGATCAATTTGCGCAGACGCCCCCCGGCGTCGCGAAGCTCGCTTTCCCGCGACTGCAACAATCTGGAAAGCTCGTCCCATTTCCTGTCCACGCCGGAGTCGCGAAGCCGCCGCGCCCGCGCCTCGATGCGCTTCAAGATTTCGATTTCCTCGCGAAGCTCCTGCAAACTCGTCGCGGCGGTGGCGCGGTCAACAAGCGCGTCTTCCATTTGCTCGCGCTCTTCGGCGGCAAGCTCGTCGTCATCCTCAAGCTCCAAACCACCGGCTTCCAACTCCAGCCTATCCGTCCCGTTCTCCATGCCGCCGCCACTGCGGGCGGCGATTTCCTCTTCCCGCAGCCGTTTTTCCAAGCGTTCGCGGCGGTTGCGCAGCGACTGCCAGATGGCTTCCGGAGACGACGCCACGCGCCGCTGCAACGTCGTCAGCGCCAGCCCCACGCTGCCCTTGCGTTTCCCGTCGAGCGCGTCCGCTTTTCCCATCTCGTCCGTCACATACGCGGTGACGGCGTTGTAGAGGGCGGCCTCCTCGCTCGTGAGTTTGTAATTGAGCGTGTTTGCGCGGCGTTCCGGGAACAGCCGCGTCCCGTCGAAACGCACAAGCGTTTCCTTGGTCATGCGGCGGAGCAAATCCGAGGCGTCCGCCTTGTGGACGCCGTCGCGGAATTTCCCATAAAAGCGGTCGCTGTCGAGCAGGGATAAAAACAGCTGGAAATCCGGCTCTTTCCCGTTGTGCGGCGTCGCCGTCATTAACAACAAATGGCGCGTTTTCTCGCCCAGTCGTTCCGCGAAACGAAACCGCCCCGTCCGGCTTATTTTGTTTCCATCATAATGCGCCGCCAATTTGTGCGCCTCGTCAAACACCGCCAGATCCCAGCCGGATTCGAGTATCCTTGTTTGCAGCAGACCCGGCGTGCGCGCGGTTTCATCCCCTTCCGCCTCCTCGTCCCTCGCGAGCTGGTCCAGCCGCGCAATCACCAAATCGTTGTCCGCGAAAAAATCCCCCGTTTGCGTCGTGTTTCCCGTCTCCCGCGAAAACACGCGGAATGGCAGCCCGAACTTTTCCCAAAGCTCCTCCCGCCATTGCTCCACCAGCGAGCCGGGCGCGACAATCAGCACCCGGCGCGCGTCGGCCCGCAGGAGCAGTTCGCTGATGTAAAGCCCGGCCATGATGGTCTTGCCCGCGCCGGGGTCGTCGGCCAGCACGAAGCGCAACGGCTGGCGCGGCAGCATGTCTTCATAAACGGCGGTGATTTGGTGCGGCAGCGGCTCGACATTGGAGGTGTGGACGGCCATGAGCGGGTCGAACAGGAACGCCAAATCCATGCGCTTCGCCTCGACGGTGAGTTTGAACTCCGCCGCGTCGCCGTCGAACGTCCACTCCCGCCCGCCGGCGGCGGCGACGCCCGCGGCCTCGGCGGCGCCCAGCAACCGTTCGCCGATGCCGCCATCCGCCCGCCGGTAAACGAGCGTGACCGCCTCCGGCCCCAGCGGCACGACGGCGACCACGGTGACGTCCCCGGCGGCGTCAACGCCGGAGAGGGTTTGCCCGGTTTGGATTTCGGCAAGGGTCATCGCTTCACTCCCATTCCGCGTGCTTGAATTTCAGGGTGGCGGCGTTTTCCGAGACCGTGCGCTTCACGCCCGCTCCCGCGCCGTCGGGGGCGCCGCCGAAATCCGCCGCGATTTCCAGCGTCACCGTGACGCCGGTGTTCGGGTTTGCGGCGAGGTGTTTGATGATTTCGTCGTAAATCCTGCCGGCCTCGATTCTCACGTTCGCCGTCGCCGGCAACTCCGCCGTCCCGTGAAAATGCCGCCAGATTTTTTCCGCCGGCGGCGGCGGTTGGCTCCCGCCTCCGGCCGGCTTCGCGCCCCCGATGCCGCCGTTGCCTCTTCCGCCGCTGACGCCGTCAGGGTCGGACACGGCGCCACCCTCGCCACGCCGCCGCGCCGCTTCCGCGTCCGCCGCGATTTGCGCCGTCGCCGCACACCCCTTCACCACCAGCCCGTCACCGCCGTCGGGCGGCAGCGAAATGCGTTTCCCGTGAGTCAGCCCCAGATAGCGCTTTTTCTCCGCGTCGTATTCGTCGGCGTAGGCGAAACCGTTTTCCGCCCAGAGCAAATCCCCGTCTTCCACGCCGCTCACGACCGCATCCAGCAGCACCTCCGGCCCTTTCAAGCGCGGCAAATACAGGTAGCCGGCGAAATCCTCCGCCAATTGCCGCACGCTCACATGCGCCGCGCCGCCCGCGCCGTCGTCGCCCCCGCGCCACAGCGGCACGTTGTCCATCTCGCGCCGCAACGCCGCCGCGCCGAGCTTCCCGCACAGCGCGTCCACGTCGCGCGTCCGCAACTTTTTCGAGACCCGCGCCGCGAGCCCCTCCGCGCCGGAAAGCCGGTGCTCGGCCCACATTACCGCCTCCGTCGCCGATTTTTGCCACGGCACGAGCAGCCAGCAAAACGCCTCTTCGAGCTTGGGCGCGATGGCCGCGCCCGCCTTGTCGCGGTTGCGCTCCGCCTCGGCCTTGTTGCGCGGCGTGAGTTCCAGCGGCACCGCGTCGCCGGCGATGGATTTCCATGCGAGGAAGAGGCGCGCCGCGTCCTCCACCTCGGCGAGCCGCTGCGCGTCAACGGCGAGGAAGACCAGCGTGTTTTGGAAAACGCGGGGCGCGTTTCCGCGCCGCTCCAGAATCCCCGCCGCCGCCGCCACCGCCGGGGAGCGTTCGCCTCCGTTCGCGCCGGTTTTGCCCCTCGTATGCACACCCGGCGGCGGCACCACCACCAGCCGCGCCTCCATCTCGTCGGGCACGTCGCCCGGCGACGCTGGAAATTCGTGGATTTTCGCAAACTCGCCCCGCGCCCGCTGGATGTCCGCGCTCACGTGCGCGCGGATTTCCCCGGCGATGGCATCGGGATTTCTCCGCAACGCCTCCGCGCGCTCCGCGGCCATGCGGTTGAGCGTCGGCGCCGTGTCAAACCACGAGCGCGTCCCGTCCTGGTGCAGGAAGGTGGCCGCGTTGCCGAGGTGGCGCAGCGCGTCGCCGATGACCGCCGGCGTCTCGCCCGGCATCACGCAGCCGAGCTTCACGCGCCTGTCCTCCACCCCCCGGTTGCTCGCGCCCGCCTGCGGCGCGCTGCCGAGGAACACCGTGCGCGTCGCGCGCCGGCAGGCGGAAAACCTGCCGAGGTTTGGATTGGCCGCGTCGAGCCGCGCCGGCAGCGCGTCCGCGCCGTCCACCTCGCTGCCGATGATGGCCGTCCACGGCTCGGGCAGGTAGCGCAGCCACTCGCCCTGCAACACCGCCACCGGCAGGTGCGCGGGCAGGATGAGCGGGTTCGTGTCGTCGTTGTGCCACAGCGTGCGGATGACGCCCGCCATGAGCCGCAGCACGCCCCGCGTGCGCTGGAATTTCGCCATGCCGCCCCAGTCCGTGTAGAGCCGCGTGAACACCTCCGGGTGGACCGGATACGCCTCGCGCAACCGCCGCTCGTAGCCGGCTTCCGCGCACTCCGGCGGAAAATCCTGCCGCTGCGCGCGGTAAAGCTCCGCGAACGCCCGCGCCGTCATGTCGCATTTCAACGCGTTGTCCGCCGTCAACGGCTCGAACAACCGCCGCCGCACAATCAAAAAACTCTCCTCCGCCGACGCCGGCTGCCACGCGCCCGCCTTGCGCCGCACCACGTTGTCCAGCCGCGAAAGCGCCGTGCGCCCGCGCGGCCCGCCAAGCTCGATTTCGTCGCCGTGCCCCGCGCTGTCCGACGCCGGCAGCGACACCACCAGCAGCGCGTTGCCCGCCGCGGCGACCGCCTCCGTGAGCGCCTGCGCAAACGTGAACTGCGTCTCGAAATCCCCGCCCGGCAAGTCGCGTCCGCCGCCCTTGTCCGGCAGCTCGCGCGCGTAGGCCACCCACTCGTCGATCAGGATGAGCGCCGGCCCGTGTTCCCTCAGCAGCGCGTCCAGGCGCGCGCCGGGATTCGTCGCGTTCTCGTCGTCGGCGCGCACCATTTCATATGCCTCGCGTCCGCCAAGCTGCCACGCCAGCTCGCCCCAGAGCGTCCTGACGCGCGTGCCGTCGGGCTTCGGGTCGAGTCCGCTCGCGGAAATCTTCGTGCCCACGAGCACCACGCGCCGGATGTTTTTTGCCACGGCGCCCGCCTCGTCCGCCAAATCCTCCAGCCCGGGCAGGTCCCGCGGCGCCACGCCGGAGAACAAATGCCACAGCGCCAGCATCGAGTGCGTCTTGCCGCCGCCGAAGTTCGTCTGCAACTGCACCACCGGGTCGCCGCCCCGGCCCGCGAGCCGCGCCAGCGCGCCCCGGAGCAGCCGTCGCAGGCTTTCCGTGAGAAATGTCCGCCGGAAAAACTCCACCGGGTCATTGTATTCCGCCGCCGCGCTCCGCCCGCCGCCGAAGGCCACCTGCCACAAATCCGCCGCGAACTCCGCGTCGTTGAAATTTTCCCCCAGCACGTCCCCGTGCGGCGTGACGACCTCCCGCCACGGCGACAGCCCGCCGGTGATTTGCCCGTTGACAACCTGATACTGCGCGCTGCGCCGCACGTTGCTGATTTTCCGGTCCAGCGCCGCGCGGCTCAAATCCGCCTTCATCGCGGCCAGCTCTTCCGCTCCCTTCGCGTCGCCCGCCTTTTCGAGCAGCCGCCGCGCCGTGTCCAGCGCCCGCTCCGTGTCGTCGGTGGAAAACACCTCCTGGTGCGCCCAGCGGTTGCGCGCCTCGCCAAGCTCGTGGACGTAGCTCATGCCGTCGCGCCCCAGCGCGTGCTTGAACATCGCCGTGTGCGCAAGGATGTTCAGCGCGCCCGCCGCATCCCACGCCGGCGCGCGCGCGCGCAGCTCCGGCGCGATTTGCCCGAGCCAGCCCGCGCCGAATGCCTTTTGCAACTCTCCCGCCACGTGGGCCGAGAGCGTTTTTTGAAGCAGTTCCATCGCCTTCGCGATGCGTTCGTTGTTGGTCAGTTTTGCCATGAAAATCTCCGGTGGGTGGCTTTGTGGTTGAAAAAAAAGCGGTGCCGGCCGCGTCAGAACATCTCCCCCTGTTCCCGCTTCGCCGCCGGGGTTTCCGCCGCGCGCGCGGCCAGCACGCCCCAGCCGGCGGCCAGCGCGTTGTAGCCCTGCGCGTCCGCGCCGCGTCCGGAGCGCTCGGCGAGGTTGAACAAACGGTAAGCCAGCGCCCGCGCGTCGCCCGCCCTGTCGCCCAGCCTGCGCAGCAGCGCCGCCGTCTTTTCCTCGCCCGCGTTTTCCACGTGCCACAACCGCACGAGGTGGTGCGTCATCTCCCAGACCGTCGGCCGCCCGTCCGTCTCCGGCGACCAGTCGCCCGGCAGCTCCGCCGGGCGCAGCAGCCGCGCCCGGCCGCCGCCGCTCTCCACTATCCCCGACTCCACCAGCGCCGGCACGGCGATGGCTTTCGCGTTCGCCAGCGTCTCCGCCTCGCCGTAGCCCGCGGCGTCGAAACCATGCTGCGCAAACCACGCCAGCGCCCAGCGCGTCTCGCGGTCGTAGTCGCCCTCGTGCTCGGAAAGCATGGCGTCCTTGGCCTGGATGATGAGCGCCAGCGCCTCCGCCACGCCCATCGCGCGCCCCTCGTTGTCCTCCACCCGCGCGTATTTGGAAAACACCGCCATGCCCGGCCCGATGATGGCCTGCTCCAGGTCCACCGGGGCAATCTGCGAGTGCGATGCCTCCTCCTCCTCGCCTGCCCCGATGGCGGGCGGAAGCTCCGCGCCCCCAATGCCGCCTGTCATCGCCGCCAGCGCCTCCGGCAGCGTCGCGTTCAACTCCCGCAAAAAATCCCGCCGCGAAATCGAACCCGCCCCGGCCCCGCGCCTGCGGCACACAAGGACGATGCTGGAGGCAAGGGCGTTCGTGCCGGAGGCAATCATGCGGTTGCTCAATTCGCTGCGCATCGGCCACGTCCCGGTAATCTGAAAACCAGCGCGGATGACCGCTTCCAGAAATGTCGCCCAACCCGTGTTCGACGTGCCGCCGGTGTCTGTTTCCGATTGCTTGAAAGCGTAATAAATCGTCACCGGAAACTCCGGATGCGACTGCTTGGCGAGGTTCGCCATCGCGCCAGTCATGCCGTCCAGGAAAAACTTTTCCGCCGCCGCCCTGCTCCCGTGACGATAAGGCGTGGCGACAAGCTCGTCGGTTTTCGGCACGACCAACGTTCCAAACAATTCCGGGAATACCGGCTTCAAAGACCGTCGCAACCAGACGTAGAAGAAGTCCGACAAATCCGCATAACCGATGTTGTCGTAATAAGGCGGGTCGGTGGAAATCACCTTGCCCGCGCTGATGCGCTGGGTTTGCGCATCGGCTTGGGTGGCACGGCCAGAGATAGTTGTGTGTCCGCAAGCCCCCTCCAAACTTTCCGCAGTCCATTCAATTGCACCTGCAAAACTACCCGTGCCGTCCAACAACATATTCAACTCCGCATAATCCCAAGTCATCGGGATTGATTGTCGCGCGAAAGTGTTTCGCGTCGAGTCACGCTCAGTGAACCAAGTGCAAATCGTAGAACCCCTGTCTGCTAATTTGTTAATCGCAAACGCCAGATACACGCTGACGGCCTCGGCATAGGCGGACGCACCGTTGCCGTTTTGGGCGAGCGGGGTGTTGTCGTCGGACAGACCGGCGGCGAGCGCGTCCAGCCGGATGAGTTCCCGCGCCTCGCCCACCAAGTCGCTGAATGTCGTCAACGCCACCAGTTGGCGCGGGGTGAACAAGTCACCCCAAGTGAAAAAACCATAGCCGCGACCACTCACCAAATCCGTGGTGTCGCGATTCATTGCCGGAAATGAATCGCGGATGGTCTTTGTTTGTTCCGCGAGGTTTTCCAATTCGCAACCTTGGCCCGGCGATAAATAGACGCGCCCGCGTCTGCCCTCGGCGACAATTGCCATGAGCCGCGTTCCCATGCGCCCCGCCATGCTCTCGGCTTTGATGTGTTTTCCAGAAATGGTCGTTTGAGAGAAAATGCATTTGAAGTCAGAGCCTTTCCCGTCGGCCTTGGTGCCGTTTTTTGCCCCCGCCGGCGGCGCGCCCGTGCGGACGATGAAATGGTAGGGCGGTTTCGCCGGAGCCGCCGTTTCCCGTTCCGCCGTCTGCGTCCGGCCCGGC
>JAITDF010000103.1 GCA_031282705.1 Opitutaceae bacterium
TAAACCTTAAAACTTGAACTGCAGGCGGAGCCGGCTTCCACCCGTCGCCCCACAATCACGAGATCGCGTTCGAGGCCCGCAAGCTCGGCCACGCGCGGCAGATATCCCCAGCGTCCAAAGCCCTCCGACGCGAACAGCGCAAGGCTGGGCCGGTTGTGCGCCCATATCAGCCCGACCAGGGTCGTCACCCTGCACGCCGGCGCGCGCGCGATGAGCTCGCGCAACAGCCAGCGGCCCAAACCGCGGCGGCGATGATTTTCCTCAATATAAATGCTCACCTCCGCCGTCGGATAATAGGCCGGCCGCCCGGAAAACAACGACAGCCCCGCCCACGCCACAATCGCGCTCCCCCGCCCTTCCCCGGCAGCCGCCTGCTCCGCCACCCAAAGCGGGCGCGTCCGCGGATTGTGCTCGCGAAACCAAGGCAGCCGCTCCGCCACCGTGACCGGGCGCGTGTGCGCCGTGACCATGTGCCCGGGAATGGTGCTGTTGAATATCCCGACGATGGCCGGAAGATCGGACTCGCCGGCAAGGCGCAGACGGACGGACGGATTCATGGGCAACTCACGCCGCGGCGTTTCATGAGGTGCTGAAGATGCGCGGCCAAAAACATCCCGCATCACCATGTTTTCAGGCGGATGTTGCGAAACTCCACTTTCATCGGCGGCCCGACGTGCACCTGCATGCCGATCAACCCGCGCTCCGCGCGATTGCGCGCATCGTCGTCAATCGTGATGCTCATCACCCGCCCGTTGATCATGTGCACGAGGGTGTTTCCACGGATGATCAAGTGCACCGCGTTCCAGCCCGGGCCGACCGCGCCGGCCAGCTCCGTTTCCTCCCCCGTCCTGGCGACCAGCACCGGCGGGCGGTCCCCGGTCACGCGCGTCAGCTGCCCGCGCATGGCAAGAAAGCGGCGCCCCCGCTCCTCGTAGTTGTTTCCCGAATGCCGGTTGCCCCCGTCGAGGTCGCACTGGCAGCCGCGCATCGCGAATTTGTTTTCCGGCGTCGCGGGAACGGGGACGATGGCGCTGCGGTAGTTGATGCCGCTGTTGCCCTTTTCACTGATGCGGTAGTCGAGCTTCAACTCAAAATCAGCGGGCCGGCCGCCCTGCCAGATGATGAACGTGTTGCTTTTTACGACGGTCTCGGGCGTGATTTCGCCGACGATGCAGCCGTCCTCCACGCGCCAGTAAACCGGATTCCCCGCCCACCCGTCGAGCGTCCGGCCATCAAAGAGGGAGCGAAACCCGGGCTCGTCGCCCTTGACCGGCGCGGGCCGGTCGCTTTGTTTGGGAACATAGGGCGCGGGCGATGTCTGCGCCGGCAAGGGCAGGCACGCGCCGCCAATCAGGACGCCGAGAACAAACCGGAGTGAGGTGGGCATCCCCGACATAAATTACGGTTTGGCCCGCAGGGCAAGCACTCCGGGCGCTCCGCGGACCCGCATCCGTAAAATGCGCTGGGAAAACCGCCCATGCCGCCCATGCCGTCCATGTCCCCGCCGGGGCAATCGGGATTGTTTTGCGTTCCGGCGTCGCGCCGGCGGCGCAACCGAAGGGCGCCAAACCACGCCCCGCCAAGGCCCATGACGCCCGGCGCGACACCGGTTAAAAAAAACATGAACCGCGTGAAGTTAGGTTTTGCGCCCGCCCGAAAATGCATCCAAATAACGAGGAAACCCTCCCGGACACACTCAGTATGGAGCATATCCCTTGGTTGACCGTTTTGTTTGCCTACCTGCTTGGAAGCCTCTCGCCAGGGTGGTTCTTCGTGTGGTTGAAAACAAAACGCGACGTGCGCGCCCAAGGGAGCGGCGCGACCGGGGCGACCAACACCGCGCGCGTCCTCGGCGCCAACGGGTTTGTCCTTGTGCTCCTGTGCGACATGGCCAAGGGCGCGCTGGCGGCCGGCCTGCCCCGGCTGGCCGCGGCCGGCGGTCTCGCGCGGGAAGACCTCGCGCTCGGCGCCGCCTGCATCCTCGCGGTGGTCGCAGGCCATATCTGGCCGCTTTTTCTGCGGTTCCGCGGCGGGAAGGGCATCGGCTGTTTCCTTGGCGCCTGGCTTGTGCTCGCGCCACTGTCGCTGGCCGCGCCCTTTGTCGCGGGCCTCGTTTTCTGGGGCATGCTGCGCAAGGGCCCCATGATCGGGGCGCTGCTTGGCCTGGCGGCCCAGCCGCCCCTGCTTTGGAAGCTGACGCACGACCGGCACACTTTATTGTTCGCCTCCCTCACCATCGCGGCCGTGCTCTGGGCGCACCGCCCGAACATCCAAAAAGCATTCGCTTCGCCAACCGCCCAAAAAAACCCATAGCGTGAACACCACCACCACCGACGAACCAACCGCCACCAAGGCCCCCGCGCCTTCCTCCCCCCCGGCAAACACGCGCAACGGCGCGGACGCGGACGGCGCCGGCGGGCTCATTTGCAAAATCGCCGACACCCCCGACGAAATCGAACAGGTGCACCGCCTGAACTACCGCACCTTCGTCGAGGAAATCCCCCAGCACCCGCCCAACCCCGAACGCCGGCTCGTGGACAAGTTTCACCACGAAAACCTCTACCTCGTCGTCAAGCAGCGCGAACGCGTCGTCGGCATGATGGCGCTGCGCGACAAGCGCCCCTTTTCGATGGACGCGAAGCTCCCCGACCTCGACCGCCACATGCCCCCGCACAACGGCGTGCTCGAAATCCGCCTGCTCGCCGTCGAGCGCGATTTCCGCGGGCGCGCCACCTTCCGCATGATGATGGAGCAGGTCTTCGTGCTCGCCAAGCCGCGCGGCTGGGACCTCGCCATCATCTCGGCGACCATGCGCCAGCTCAAACTCTACAAGCACCTCGGCTTCGAACCCTTCGGCCCGCTCGTCGGCACGGGCGAGGCGCAGTTCCAGCCGATGTTCCTGCGCGGCGCCAAGGCCGAGACCGTGCGCTTCAACCTCGCGAAACTCCCCAGCAGCGCCCCCGACCTCGTGCCGCTCATCCCCGGCCCCGTGCCGGTGTCGCCGCGCGTGCGCGCCGCGATGGGCAACTTCCCGCTCTGGCACCGCTCGGAGGAATTTTACAAACTCCTCTTCAGCGTGCGCGCCGAACTCTGCCGCATCGCCGGCGCCCGCCACTGCCAGATCATCCCCGGCTCCGGCACGCTCGTCAACGACATGGTCTCCTGGCAGCTCCGCCAGCTCCGCCGCCCCGGCGTGGTGTTCGTCAACGGCGAGTTCGGCGCCCGCATCGCCGGGCAGGCCCGCCGCGCCGAGCTCGACCACCGGGTCGTCTCCACCGAATGGGGCCGGCCCTTTGACCGCGACGAAATGCGCCGCGCCTTCGACTCGCTGCCGCCGGGCGGCTGGGTGTGGGGCGTGCACCACGAAACCTCGACCAGCATACTCAACCCGCTCGACGAATGGAAGGAACTCGCGCGCGACCGCGGCCTGCGGCTCTGCGTGGACACGATCAGCTCGATGGGCAACGTGCCTCTCTCGCTCGACGGCGTGCACCTCGCCACGGCGGTGAGCAGCAAGGGCCTGTGCAGCTACCCCGGGCTCGGCGTGGTGTTTCACCACGAACCCGTCGCCGCCACGCCCAAAGGCATGCCCTCTTACCTGGATGTCGGCTACTGGCAGGCGAGCGAAGGCGTGGCCTTCACGCACTCGTCGAACCTCGTGGCCGCGCTGGCCGCCTCGCTCGGCGAGCAGGACTTCGCCGGCCGCCATGCCCGGATCGCCGCGCTTTCCGAATGGCTCTGCGGCGAACTGGAAAGCACGCCCTACGACCTGCTCGCGCCGAAGCGGCACGCCTGCCCGGCGGTCATCACGCTCGTCCCGCGCGCGGGCGGCAACGCCTGGGCGACCGGCGAGGCGCTGGAAAAAGCGGGCTTTTTGCTGAGCTACCGCAGCGCCTACCTGCGCGACCGCAACTGGATTCAAATCAGCCTCATGGGCCTGCCCGACAGGGAAACCCTCGCCAAACTCGTGGCCCTGCTGCGCGAAGGAGTGTGAGGAAAGACGGCTCGAAAATGCGTCGGCGACTGCGAGCACCGGAGTCTCGTCGTCCGGGCACATGGTGTGGTCTGCCTGTCCGATGAAAGATTGCTATTTTTTCATCCGGCCCTTCCTCATTCCCGTTGGGAGGACAAAATACGGAGAGAAAGAAGAAGGGGGGGGCGCTCGTCGCGTTGCGTTCATTTACTCGTTGTTTTGGGCGTGCGATTGGAGTTTCAGCCCCTTGAAAAAGTAACAAAATCCATATCTGCAATTTGATTCTCCATTTT
>JAITDF010000135.1 GCA_031282705.1 Opitutaceae bacterium
GCACGCTCGAAATCAACGCCGCCGCGCTCGCCGCCACCGCCGGCCTGGACCTCGCCCAAGGCAAAGTCCGCCTCGTGCAAACCGCCGCCGGCAACTACACGCTGGCCAATAAAATCACCTCGCCCGCCGCCAGCGCCTCGCCCGCCGCCTCGCCCGCCGCCGCCGTGCTCGCCGTCCGCCTCGCCGGCGCGTCGTCCGGCACCCTCGCGCTCGCGCCCGGCGCCGGCGTGCTTTCCGGTTTCGCCGGCACGCTCGCCGTCGAGGACGCCGCCTTCGCGCTCGACGCCGCCTCTGCCGCGGAGTTTTCCACCGCCGCCCTCGGCGTCGGCGCGGGCAGCCGCGTCAGCAAGGCCGCCGGCGACATCGGCATCGCCGGCCTCGCCCTCGGCGGCGGCACGCTCCAGCTCGCCATGGACGGCCTCTCGCCCGACGGCCTCCTCACCGTCGGCGCGCTCGACACCGGCGCCGCGGGCACCGAGACCGCCGTCGTGATGGATTTGGGCGCGGGCGGCGGCGGCGGTTTCGCGCAGTTCAACCCGGCGGTGCCGCCCGCCGCCAACATCCTCGACCACGACAACGGCGGCGCCACCGGCGAAAAAATCATCGCCGTCACCGGCGCCATCACCGGCGCGGGCGCGCTTCGGCTCACCGGCGCGGACGGCAGCCCCCTCGCCGGCGCCATCACCTCCGTCATCGAGCAATACGTCCCCGGCGGCGGCGGCGCGCTCAAGGAAAACGTGGCCGACGCCACCTACAGCGCCGCGCTCGTCACCGGCGCCGACGGCGTTTACCTCGGCAGCGCGCTGACCGCCGTCTCCGTTTACGACGGCAAACAGCTCGTCCTCGACAACACCGCGCCCGGCGTGGACGGCGCCTTCACCGCCGGCATCGGCGGCGCGGGCGGCCTGGAGGTGCGCGCCGGCGGCGCCATCACCCTCTCCGGCAGCAACACCTACACGGGCGCCACCACGCTCGCCGCGGGCGTCACCCGCGCGGCGCGCGCCGATGTTTTCAAGGACAGCGCCTCCGTCCGCATCGACGCCGGCGCGGCCTTCGAGACCGGCGGCCACGCCCAGACGCTCCGCCACCTCGCCGGCGGCGGCGCGCTCGACCTCGGCGGCGCCGCGCTCACGCTGGAGGTGGCGGACGGCGGCGCCGCCGAGTTCGCCGGCGCGCTCGCCGGCGCGGGCGCCATCACGAAGACCGGCGGCGGCACGCTCACGCTCTCCGGCTCCAGCGCGCGCGGCGCCGGCACGACCGCCATCGCCGCCGGGCGCCTCGTCGTGAAAAACAATTTCTCCGCGCTCGGCGCGGGCGCGGCCAGCTTCTCGTCGTCCACGGCGGTGCTGGAGTTCAGCGGCATCGCCAGCGGCACGTTCAACCTCGCCGTCACCGGCGGCGGCATCGTGGAGGTGCGCGACAGCAATTTTGCCTTCGGCAATTCCGGCAACCGCCTGACCGGGTTCAACCTCGTCAACTCCACCGTGCTGCCGACCTCCAGCGTCCACGCGCTCGGCAGCACCACCGCGCGGGTGCGCGTCGATTCCACCTCCGCGCTGTATGTTTCCTACGGGCACAGCACGACCGCCAACGCGCTCCGCGTCGGCGGCGTGACCGTGGCCGCGGGAGGAAAGCTGCTCTACGGGCTCAATGGAGCCGTGAACAAGTTCGACCTTACCGGCGGGGTGCTGACGCTTGAGGACGGCGCGGTGATAGGTTTCGCCGGGCCCGTGGCGGACGGCATCTACGATCTCGTGGAGGAGGGCACCGGCGTCATCGACCGGCAGGGCGCGCTGATCCTCGAGCGCGGCCCGAACAAGATGGTGCAGTGGCGGGCCACCGACAACGGCGACATCGAGCTCGTCACCCTCTCATTCGACCCCACCGTGCAAGTCTCGATGACCTTCGACGCCATGATGGCCGCGATGTCCGCCGTCTATGCCCGCATGAGCGAGAGCTTTTTGCTCCCGGTCGTCGAGGCGGACCGCGCCGCCAAAATCAACGGCCTGTGGCTGCGCGGCTTCGCGTCGTCAGCCGAATACGACGAGACGCCCGGCCAATACGGGCACACCGAGGACACCCACGGCGTGCTCACCGGCTTCGACGCGCTCTCCAAAAACCGCCGCTACCTGATGGGCGTTTACGGCGGCTTCGCCGGCGGCACCCTCAAGACCGGCGCCGGCGCGCGGGGCGGCGCCGACCGGCAGTTCGCCGGGCTCTACGGCGCGGCCCGCTGGGGCCGCCTCTACGCCGGCATCGACGGCATGGCCGGCTGGTCGAAGACCGCGAACACCCGCCGCCAGTCCGACGGCGGCGTCAGCGAAGGCACCGGCAAGGCCAACTACCACGGCGGCAGCATCGAGGCGGGCCTGGTTTTCCGCCCCGCCGGCATCTTCACGCTCAAACCCTCCGCCGGCCTGCACTACCTGAACGCCGGGTTCGACGCCTTCAAGGAACGCGGCGACAACGCGATCGCCTACCCGGACATCGACCAGGACATCCTGCAAAGCCGCCTCGCGTTGCAAGGCGGCTGGAAGTTCACCATGCCGTGGGGCTGGCCCGCGATGGCCGACCTCTCCTATGCGTGGCGCCGGAACATCTCGGAAAAATCCGGCGACGTCACCGTGCGTTTCGTCGCCGACACGACGCAGGCGCCCTACGTGATCCGCGCCGGCGACTACGTCCGCGGCGGCCACGTCATCGGCGGCGGCATCCGCTGCGTCGTGAACGACGCGCTCTCGCTCGGCCTCGCCTGGGACATCGAATTCGCCAGCCACCGCGTCCGCCACACCGCCAACGGCACGCTGCGCTGGTCGTGGTGATTTCACTGATGGGACGCGGGAGCGTTTGGGGCTTGGCCTCCGTGCCACGGGGGCTCGGAAAATGGGAGATAGGGGAGGCATGGGAGAAATAGGAGAAATGGGAGATATGGGAGGCATGGCGTTCTTCAGGGTGCCATAACTCCCATAGCTCCCATGCCTCCCATATCTCCCATTTTCGCGAAACTTCTTGGGCGGGTGCGCACCGTTCTTCGCAGACCGGCGGGAAACGCGCAACATGGCCCGCACGGGCGGCTCGCCCAGGCCACACAATCCGCCCGGGCGGGTCGCCCGCGCCACGCAATCCCACGCCGCCGCGCCCCGGCAGTTACTTGCTGATGTTACGCAGTCGGCAGATTCTGGTAGGGCGGTCTCGCCGAGACCGCCGTCGTTTGCCTCGTGGTGCTCGCGGCGGTCTCAGCGAGACCGCCCTGCCAAAACTGGCCGTCGCGTCCCATCAGTTACTGGTTCTTTTTGTCAAAGGCGGCGTCGAAGGCGACGGCGCTGGGCGGGAAATCCAGCCGGCGCACGAAGGCGGCGGACTCGGTGGCGCCGTGGACGCGGTCCATGCGCACGTCCTCCCACTCGACGGAGAGCGGGCCGTCGTAGCCGGTGTCGTTGAGCGCGACGATGATGTCCTCGAACTTGATGTCGCCGTGGCCGGGCGAGCGGAACTCCCAGTAGCGGCGCGGGTCGCCGAAATCGGTGTGGCCGCCGAACACGCCGACGGTGCCGTCGCCGCGGCCCCACCACACGTCCTTGATGTGCGCGTGGTAAATGCGGTCCGCGAAGACGCGGATGAATTTTATATAATCAACGCCCTGGTAGCCGAGGTGCGAGGGGTCGTAGTTGAAGCCGAAGCGGCGGTGGTTGCCCAGCGCGTCGAGCGCGCGCCGCGCGGTGGCGATGTCGTAGGCGATCTCGGTGGGGTGCACTTCGAGGGCGAAGTTGACGTTGGCGGACTCGAAGACGTCGAGGATGGGGAGGAAGCGGGCGGCGAAGTCGGCGAAGCCTTTGTCCCAATACGACTGGGGCGTGGGCGGGAAGGCGTAGAGCGTGCCCCAGACGGAGGAGCCGGTGAAGCCGTTGACCACGGCGGGGAAGCGCGGCTGGTCGGGGCGGGCGTCGAAGAATTTGCGGGCGGCGCGGGCGGTGTCGGCGATGCGCGCGGCGGCGCGGCGGCGCACGCCCTCGGGGTCGCCGTCGCCCCAGACCTCCGGGGGCACGATGGCGCGGTGGCGTTCGTCGATGGGGTCGCAGACGGCCTGGCCGACGAGGTGGTTGGAAAGGGCGTGGCAAGTGAGTTCGTGGTCGCGCAGGAGCGCCCATTTGTCGCGGATGTAGGCGGGCGAGGCGAGCGCGGCGGCGACGTCGAAGTGGTCGCCCCAGCAGGCGAGTTCGAGGCCGTCGTAGCCCATTTTGCGGGCGAGCGGCGCGAGTTTTTCCAGCGGGATGTCGGCCCACTGGCCGGTGAACAGGGTGACGGGTCTTGGCATGATTTTTCGGTCGGGTTGGATGGTTGCGGAGGCGGGCCGGCCCGGGAGATGACCGGCTGTCCTTTCCTCTTTATTCTTTATCTTTCTCTTTGATGTTACGCGGCGGCAGATTTTGGCAGGGCGGTCTCGGCGAGACCGCCGCCGTTTGCCTCGTGGTGCTCTCGTGGTGCTCGCAGCGGTCTCGGCGAGACCGCCCTACCAAAACTGGCCGCCGCGTAACATCAGTTATGGGAGTTATGGCACCCTGAA
>JAITDF010000161.1 GCA_031282705.1 Opitutaceae bacterium
CCCCGGCTTCCGGCCTCCGGCTTTGCGCCCCGGCATTTTGCGCCCCGGCATTTAAGATTGGAATCCCCCTCCGATCCCCCCTAGCGTGACGCGATGAAAATCGTTCACGTCGCGAGCGAATTGTTCCCCTATGTCAAAACCGGCGGGCTGGCCGACGCGGTCGGCTCGCTGGCCTCGACCCTGGCCGGGGCCGGGCACGAAGTGTCCGTCTTCATCCCCGGATACAGCGCGGCCCTCGCGCACCCGGCCGCGGCCGCGGCCGAACGCGTGCTGCGGCTGAAAATCGAGATGGGCGACACCTTCATGACCGGCGAGGTGAAACTGTTCTCCCCGCGCCCGAACCTCGGCATCTACACCATCTGCCGGGAGGAGTTTTTCGACCGCCGCGGCGCCTACGGCAACGGCGAGCGCGACTACGAGGACAATTACCAGCGCTACATCTTCTTCTGCAAAGGCGCGGTCGAGACGCTGCGGCTGCTGGAAATGCAGGCCGACATCGTGCACGCGCACGACTGGCAGGCCGCGCTCACCCCGCTGCTCCTCCGCCACGCGGAAAACCGCTACGGCACGACCCTCGCGCTCAAGACCGTGTTCACCATCCACAACATCGCCTTCCAAGGCCTCTTCCCCATGCGCGCCTTCCCCCACACCAACCTCCCCGACGAACTGCGCGGCATCGACGGCCTCGAATACTACGGCCAGATGAACTTCATGAAAGGCGGCATCCTGTTCGCCGACCGCGTGACGACCGTAAGCCCCCGCTACGCGCGCGAAATCCAGACCCCCGAATACGGCTGCGGCCTCGACGGCGTGGTCGCCTCCCGCGCCGAAGACCTCACCGGCCTCCTCAACGGCCTCGACCCCGCCATATGGAACCCCGCCACCGACGCGCACCTGCCGGCGAACTACTCCGCCGCGGACATGACGGGCAAGGCCGTCTGCCGCGAAACCCTCCTCAAAAAAACCGCCCTGGAACCGGCGCCCGGCGACACCCCCGTCTTCGGCATGGTCTGCCGGCTGACCGAGCAAAAAGGCGTGCAACTCCTCCTCGACAACCGCGACTTCTTCCTCCGGCACGACTGCCGCCTCGTGGTGCTCGGCTCCGGCGACCGGCGGCTGGAGGACGGCCTGCGCGCCCTCGCCGCCAGCCGCCCCGGCAAAATCGCGCTCGCCGCCCGCCTCGACGAGGCGATGAGCCACCTCATCGAAGCCGGCGCCGATTTTTTTGTGATGCCCTCCATGTTCGAACCCTGCGGCCTGAACCAGATGTATTCGCAAGCCTACGGCACGCCGCCCCTGGTGACATGCGTCGGCGGCCTGGCCGACACGGTGACGGACATCGACGCCGCGCCGGACGGCGGCACCGGCATCATGTTCCCGCCGACGGTGGCCGGCCTGCGCCACGGCCTGAAACGCGCGCTGGCCCTCTTTGCCGACAAACCGGCCCTCGCCGCCGTGCGCGCGCGCGCCATGCAACGCGACTTCAGCTGGGCCGGCGCCGCCCGCGCCTACGTGCACCTGTATGAGGAGGCGTTGTGATGCCGGCGCAAGTCATGCCGCTTGTTGAGTGATGCTGCGCGGCTCCGTCGTACCGCAGACTTCCAAGTCTGCTTCGAAGCCCATGCCTGATTGCGGGTTCGCGGCCAGGCGTGAGTGTTTAAGCAGGTTTGGAAACCTGCGGTACGACGGAAATGCGTAACATCAGTTAGTGTAAACACACCCCGGGCAGGGTCAGGTCTTCTTTTGTTGAAATTGGCGGGGGCTGCCGATATTGACCGCGCCGATGGCGCCGGGGTTATGCGCTGCCATGCCCCTGATTTTGAAAGTGATGCCGGCGCGCGGCCTCGCCCCCGGTTTTTTCCGGCCGGCCCGGGGCTGCTGAAAGGAAAATGCCTGCAGTTCGGGAGGCGGTCTCCCGGCCTCTTCAAGCAAATGCTGATAGATGCCCTCTTTGGCCAAATTTTTTAAGAGAAGCCGGTCCCGTCCGATCCCGAACTTTGCACGCAGCAGCCCTTCGATGTAGGCGGATTTGCTGACACACAGGGAGTCCGCCACGTGCTCCAACGCGGCGTTGACTGCCGGGTCGATCACGACTTTGGCGATTTCGGGTTTCGTTGGGAAGGAGATGCTCATCGGCGCTTTTATTTGGCCAATTTTAATTTTTAAGCAATTTTTTGCTGAATTGGCCAATTAATTGGCCAATATGCGCCGCGATGAAACCATCCCCAAAACCAAAACGCGGCCGCCCGCCGACAGGCTTAACGAGGAAGCCGCTGCACCTGAACCTGCCCCCGGAGCTTCATGAGAAACTTCGGCGCGCGGCTTTCAACTCGCGCATGAGCATGAGCCGTTATGCCGAAAAACTTCTTTCACCCTTGGGGTTCCACTGAAAGTTCACCGCCCCCGCCGCCGCATCCGCCGCCATGAATCCGAAGTCCGCAGTTGGAACATATTTTTAACAGCTGAAAAATTGAATGTAAATGTCGCAATGCATTACGTGTAAAAATGATACAAATGTTTAGATCGGGAAAAACACACCTTGTTTTTGAACGCTTTTCACTTCACCCATTGGTGAAGCTACTGGAGCCGGATTTCTCCCCCCATATCCGCTTTTCGACCGCGGAATTTGGGATGAAAGCCGCCATCACGGGTGGCGAAATGCATTGGCAGACTGTCGGGTTTCACCCTCGAAACGCCGTCCGAAGCGGTGGCTTGTCGCCGCACGCCAAAAGCACCCTCTCCGCCCGCCATGCCGCCGTCTGTCGCTCCTCCCTCCCTTTCACCATCCGCACAAACCAAACCATGCACCAAAAATACCGTCGCAACCAGCCTGCGCCCGCCGCGCCCGCCACTCACGCCACCGAAACCGCGCCCGCCGCCCGCGCCGCCCGCCGCCCGCTGCTTTTCGCCGCGCTCGCGCTTTTCGCCGCCCTCGCGGCGCCCCCCGTGCCGGCACCGGCCCAGACCCCTCTCATCGCCAGCGGCTCCGCCTGCACCGAGACCGGCGCCACCCACACCACCGGCACCATAAGCAACTCCGGCACTTACCAAGGCACGGATGTCAACTTCACCGGCGCGGTGAACGCCTTGGATCGTTCTGTGTTCACACTCACCGGCGGCACGCTTGGCAGCACGCTCACCGTCAACGGCAGCAGCTCGGCGGATTTGACGAACGCCCGCGTCACCGGCGCCACCTACGTTTACAACGGCGGCACGCTGACGGTCGCCGGCGGCACCCTCGCCGCCGTCACCGGCAGCAACGCCGCCGTGGTCACCCTGAAAAACAGCGCCGCCGGCAACACCACCCTGCGCGAAACCGGCCTCGCCGGCCTCGACGGCTCCACCGTCACCGGCTACGTGTATCAATACCACACCGCCGCCGTCACCGGCACCCTGTTGCTCGACAGCGGCACCATCACCGGCGCCTACACCGGCAGCAACACCCGCGTCGCGCGCATCACCGACTCCAAGATCGGCGGCGCGACAGTCGTCAACAATCTCTCCGGCGAAAGCGGCACGCTCACCGTGCAAAACAGCACGCTCGCCGCCGTCACCGGCAGCAACCTCGCCGCGGTCTCCATCAGCGGCGGCACCACCGGCGCGCTGACCTTCCGCGAAACACAAACCTTTACCCTCGCCAGCGCCACCACCGGCAACCTCGCCCTTTACAACCCCGCCGCCGGCGGCGCCTTCACCGTGCAAAACAGCTCTGTCGGCGCCGCCGGCGCGGGCACCGTCACCGGTTCCAACCTCGCCTCGCTCACCCTGAAAAACAGCGCCGCCGGCAACACC
>JAITDF010000183.1 GCA_031282705.1 Opitutaceae bacterium
CAGCGTTGTTTTTGCACTCACCCTGAGGGTGAGTGTTCATCGGAGTCTCCGGCGTTTGCATCCCTCTGCTTTTGCACCTCTTGCCTCTCTTCCGCCAGAAAATCATCTTCCTTTTTAGGTTTATGGTCCCCCGCTATTTTGAATGGATTGCACATCGCGCCGCCGCGAAGCGGAGACAGCGATTGCCCTTTTCGGCCCCGGAGGGACACCGCGTTTCAGCCCCGAAGGGGCGACAGCCCTTAGCCGTGGGTGACGAGCGCAGCGAGGAACCCACGGAAAACGTTGATAGAAAACCAAGCCCTGAAGGGGCGGCAGCAAGCCGGCTTCGCCGGCAGTTTAAGTTGGCAGTATAAGTTGAAGCAAGAAAGCGAAGGTTTGCGCTTAAACTTAAACTCAAGACTTAAACTGACGGCGAAGCCGCCCCGCTGCCGCCCCTTCAGGGCTCGTTTTTTTCTTGATGGATTCCGTGGGTTCCTCGCTGCGCTCGTCACCCACGGCTAAGTGCCGCCGCCTCTCCGGGACTGAAACCGACTTTCGCTTTCTTACTTCACTGATGTTACGCGGCGCTGTCGTCCCGCAGACTTCCAAACCTGCGGAAGGACGGCGGCAGCGACAGTTTGCCCCGTAGGGGCAAACCGCCGTCGCCGCCGCCTCTCCGCGGACCGGCGGACTGTCGCTCCGCTCGAAACCAAGTCCGCCCCGAAGCTCACGCCTGATTGCGGGCTTTTTGCGAGCCTGCTTCTTCCGCGTCCCCTCAGTTCTTAAACAAATCATCCCGCTTTCTCCGGTTGATATTTCGCGTCCTTTTGCGTCTTTTCACGGTTAAGAAATTGGATTTCTCCGCAACTCCCGCCCGCCATGACGCCCGCAAACCCGCCGCCCGCCGCCTCCTGCAAGCTCGCCATCAGGGCCGTGCCCAACGCGCCGCGCAACGAGATCGCCGGCTGGCTCGGCGACGCGCTCAAGGTCAAGGTCCGCGCCCCCGCGCTCGAAGGCCGCGCCAACGACGAGCTTTGCGCGTTCGTCGCGGCGAGCCTCGGCCTGCCGCGCCGCGCCGTCACCGTCGCCACCGGGGAAAAATCCCGCCGGAAGCTCCTCCAGATCACCGGTCTCGCGCTCGACGCGGTGAAGTCCCGGCTCGCCGCGCCGGGTCCGCCGGGTCCGGCTTCGCCGGAAGTTTAAGTTGAAGTAACTGATGTTACGCGAAGGCATCCGTTTTCGCGTAACATCAGTGAAGTAAGAAGGCGAAAATTTGCGCTTGGACTGAAACTGGCGGCGAAGTCGCCCCGCCGCCGCCCCTTCGGGGTTGAAAACCGGCCTTCGCTTTCTTACTCCAACTTAAACTTAAAATTAAACCTAAACTTAACCCAAAACTTAACCCAAAATACTTGTTGGAAATTTCGCGGTTTTTCGCGATTTTCGCGGCTGGTTGGTTTTTTATCCTTTAGAGATTCCCACTTATGAAACAACGCACCCTCGCCCGCGAAGTCTCCATCCAGGGAAACGCGCTCCACACCGGCGAAACCGTCACCATGACCATGAAACCCGCCCCGGCCGATCACGGGATCGTGTTCAGGCGCGTTGATTTGCCCGGCAGCCCGGAACTCCGCCCGCGGGTTGACCAGATCACCGACCTCGTGCGCGCCACGACCATCCAGGCCGGCCACGCCAAACTCCACACCGTCGAACACGTGCTCAGCGCGCTGCACGGCTGCGGAATCGACAACACCCTCGTCGAAATCAACGCCTCCGAACCCCCCATCATGGACGGCTCGGCCCGCCCCTTCGTAAACATGATCCTCCAGGGCGAACCCGTGGAGCAGGACAAGGACCGCGAGTATTTCACGCTCGACGCGCCCGTCTCCGTGACGCGCGGCAACTCCTCCATCATCGCGCTGCCCGCCGACGAACTCAAAATCTCCTGCACCTCCGCCGACGACCGCGGCATCCACACCCAGCACCTCTCCCTCGTCATCGACCCCGACTCCTACATGACGCAGATCGCGGCGGCGCGCACCTTCACCATTTACGAGGAAATCGAGGAACTGCTCCGGCTCGGCAAAATCAAAGGCGGCTCGCTCGACTGCGCCGTGGTCATCAAAGGCGACAAAATCATGTCGAAGGAGCCCCTCCGCTTCAAAGACGAGTTTGTGCGCCACAAAATCCTCGACCTCATCGGCGACGTGCTCCTCCTCGGCCCGCCCCTCAAAGCCCACATCGTCGCCACCCGCCCCGGCCACGCCATCAACGCCGCCCTCACCAAGGCGCTCTACGAAAAACTGCTCGAACGCAAAAAAAAGCCCCCCCGCAAAAAATCCGGCCCCGACGACGCCCCGGCGCAACTGCGCGCCGGCGAGACCTCGCTCGACATCGCCCGCATCCTCTCGATGCTGCCGCACCGCTACCCCTTCCTCATGGTGGACCGTGTCATCGAATTCATCGGCGACAACGAACTCGTCGCCATCAAAAACGTCACCATCAACGAACCCTATTTCCAAGGCCACTACCCCGAGGCCCCCGTCATGCCCGGCGTGCTCCAGCTGGAGGCGATGGCGCAAGCCTCGGGCATCCTGCTCCTGCGCGGCACCAGCGTGGACGGGCGGACGCCGTTTTTCATGAGCGCCGACAAATTGAAATTCCGCCGCCCCGTGCGCCCCGGCGACCAGCTCGTCATCAACGCCAAACTCACCAAAATCCGCGCCAACAAAATCGCCATCGCCGAAGCCGCCTGCACCGTCGGCGGCAACGTCGTCTCCTCCGCCGAACTCATGTTCACCCTCGCCGACGCCGGCGAAGTTTGAGTTCAAGTTTAAGTTTCTCCTCGTTCCTCTTTCCTCTTTCTCGTTCTCTCCCATTTCTCCCATATCTCCCATTTCTCCCATTTCCTTCTCCCCACCTGACGAAAGAGGAAAGAGAAAGACGAAAGAAAGAAAACGGGGACGGACGCTTCCGCGTAACATCACACCCAAACTTAAACCCAAACCCAAACCCATCCGCCGCCCGCCACTTCAAAACCAATGGCCACAAACAACCATCCCGCCGCGCGCATCCACCCCACCGCCGTCATCGAACCCGGCGCCGAAATCGGCGCCGGAGTCGAAATCGGCGCCTACGCCTACGTCGGCGGCGACGCACGCATCGGCGACCGCACCCGCCTCCACCACCACGCCTGCGTCGAAGGCCGCACGCGCATCGGCCGCGAATGCGAAATATTCCCCTTCTCCAGCATCGGCGCGAAAACGCAGGACCTGAAATACAACGGCGGCGCCCCCGGCGTGCGCATCGGCGACCGCAACGTGTTCCGCGAATACGTCACCGTGCACGCCGCGACCGCCGACGGCGACTTCACCGTTATCGGCGACGACAACCACATCCTCGCCTACTGCCACATCGCGCACGACTGCCGCCTGGGCAGCCACATCATCATGAGCAGCTACGCCGGCCTCGCCGGACACGTCACCGTGGAAAACCACGTGACCATCGGCGCCAACGCCGGCGTCCACCAATTCTGCCGCATGGGCGCGTATGCGATGCTCGGGGGCCTCTCCAAAATCGTGCAGGACGTCGCCCCCTTCATGATCGCCGACGGCAACCCCGCCGTCATCCGCTCCATCAACCGGATCGGCCTCGAACGCAAAGGCTTCGCCGCCGGGCAGATTGAACGCATCAAACTCGTGCACCGCCTCCTCTTTCGCGACGGCCTGAACCGCACGCAGGCCCTGGAAAAAATCGCCGCACACCCGCAGGCCGGCAGCGCCGAGATGCGGGACATCCTGGAATTCGCGCGCAAAAGCGAACGCGGCCTCGCCCCCGGCGCGTGAGCCCGCCCCCGCCCCGCCGCCGCCCGGCGCGGCGGCTCAGTATTTGAGCCGCGCGTTCCCGCGCCCGCATTTCGGGCACGCGCACTCCTCGGGGCTGCCGGCGGCGGCATAGAGATGCTCGCAACGCACGCAAAGAAAGGTGGATTTGCGCCGCTCGTGATCGAAAAGCGCGTAATCGCGACGATCATAAAACACCCACATCGCGAGGAAAAGCGCCGCGACAAGAAAGCAGTAGATGACCACGATGGAGACCAAATCCATGCCGCGATTCTGCCCCCGCCGCCGCCGGGTGCAATTTAATACCCGCCGCCCGATTGCCCCGCGGGTGCGACAGGAAGTGATGCCACTCCCTCAAAAGGCGGGTATCCCCCAAAAAAGTGATGCCCCCTCTTTCTTCTTTCCTCTTTATCTTTATCTTTCGTCAGGAACGAGCAGGGAGTTCCGAGCGAAGCGGGAAGCCTGACAAGAGAAAGAGGAAAGAAGAAAGAGAAAGACTCCGGCGGTGACATCACTCCCTGTCGCACCCATGCCCCGCGGAGAGCCCGGACGCCTCCACGCCGCAGACCTCCAGCCCGGAAGCAGGTTTGGAAACCCGCGGTGGTGCGTCACACTTCCGCGCAACGCCGGCTCCCCATGCATTGCCCGGCCGGCTGGCGTCCCCACGGGGATTCGAACCCCGGTT
>JAITDF010000193.1 GCA_031282705.1 Opitutaceae bacterium
CGCCGCGCGTCCGACACGCCGGCCTACGCGGATAGCTACCAACGCTACGTCACCCCGTCTTATATCATGGTGGGCGTGGAAGGGCGGTTCTAATATGACTCAACGGCCCCCCAGCATGAATGATTTCATAAAGTATATCCCGATTGTGGCCGCCGCGTTCCTCCCCGCCATCGGTCTCCAAGGCGCGGAAAGCACGCCGCTTTCCGCGCTGGACCTCGACTGTGTGGTGCATGTGCGCTCGCGCATCGCGCCGCCGCCGAAACCGGGGAAGACCGTTTCCGGCAACCCGATTTCGATTGGAGGCAGAAAATTCGCGGACGGGTTCGGCATGCACGGCATTTCGCGTTTGCAAATCGAGCTGGACGGGCGCGCCACCCGCTTTGCCGCATGGACGGGACTCACCGACGACTCCCCCGACCCCGGTCCGGTCTGGTCCGAAATCCTCGGCGACGGGCGCATGTTATATGAAAGCGCGCCAATCCGGCGCGGCGAGGCGGCGTTGGAAATGGACTTGGATATAAAAGGCGTCAGGACATTGGTTCTGGCCGTGCAGTCGCCCGACTATTTCAATGTGCACACCGCCTGGGCCGGCGCGCGGATTTTCTACGAAGGCGAGGCGCCAAGGGCGGTGATTCCGCCGCGCGAGAAACCGTATATGCTCACGCCGCCGCCGCCGCGCGAGCCGCGCATCAACGGCGCGTCCGTCTTCGGCGTGCGCCCCGGCAGCCCCGTGCTCTTTCAGGTCGCGGCCACGGGGGACAGGCCCATGCGCTTCTCCGCGAAGAACCTGCCTCCGGGGTTGGCGCTGGACGCGGCGACGGGGCGCTTCTCGGGAAAAATCGCGCGGCCCGGAAAATACGCCGTGTCCGTCAGCGCGGGCAACGCGCTCGGGACGGCGACCCGCGAAATTACCTTTGTGGCTGGCGGCACGCTCGCGCTGACGCCGCCGATGGGCTGGAACAGCTGGAACTGCTTTGCCGACCACGTGACCGCGGAGGATGTGCGGGCCGCGGCCGATTTGTTTATAAAGCACGGGCTCCCGAATCACGGGTGGTCGTATATCAATATAGATGATTTTTGGATGACGAGGCCGCCGCCGGATGACGCGCTTTGGGAGGAACTGGCGGAGCGCGCCATCGAGCGCGGCTACACCCCGCTAAAGATTCCCGGTGCGGACGACCTGCCCCGGCTCGCGGGCCCGGCGCGCGACGGCGAGGGGCGCATCAACGCAAACCCGCGTTTTGCCGGCATGCAGGGGCTGGTCGATCATGTGCATTCGCTCGGCTTGAAAATAGGCATTTACAGTTCGCCCGGCCCCCTCACCTGCGGCCGGTGCACCGGGAGTTCCGGGCACGAGGAGCAGGACGCGCGGCGGTTCGCGGAGTGGGGGTTCGATTTTTTAAAATACGACTGGTGCTCCTACCGGTTTTTCGCGCCGCCCTACGACCGCATAGCAAAGGCGGAACTGCAAAGGCCGTTCATCGTCATGCACGAGGCGCTGGCAAAACAGCCGCGCGACATCGTGTTCAGCATGTGCCAGTATGGACTTGGCGACAGCTGGGAGTGGGGCGCGGACGTCGGGGCCAATCTCTGGCGCACCACCCGCGACATTATCGACACATGGTCGAGCATGTCGGGCATCGGTTTTTCTCAAAGCGAGCTGGCTCACTACACCGGGCCGGGGCGCTGGAACGACCCCGACATCATGGTCGTCGGCCACGTGGGCTGGCACGCGGCCCGCCGCGCCTCGCGGCTCACGCCGGACGAGCACTACACGCACGTTTCGCTCTGGAGCCTGCTGGCCGCGCCCCTGCTCATCGGGTGCGATTTGACAAAACTCGACGATTTCACGCTCAACTTGATAACCAACAACGAGGTCATCGCGATAAACCAGGACCCGCTTGGCCGCGCGGCGCGGCGCGTTGACCGCCGGCGCAACCTCGAAGTGTGGGCGCGCCCGCTGGCGGACGGCTCGACGGCCGTTGGTTTGTTCAACCGGGGGGAATTGCCCGCGAAAGTGACCGCGCGCTGGGATAACCTTGGCATCCACGGCGCGCGCGTCGTGCGCGATTTATGGAGACAGCAGGATCTCGGTTCGTTCGAGGGCGAATTTTCCGCCGAAATCCCGCGGCACGGGGTGCTTTTGGTCAAAATACGCAGGGCTGAAAAAATAGTGGATAAAAACAAGCAGGGAGAGTGAACCCAATGAACAAAATCATATCATTTATGTTTCCGTATTATCACGCGGTCTTGCTGCTGGCGTCCGCGTTTGCCGGTATGTTTTCCGTTGTCCCGGCGCGGGGCGGCGAGCCCGCGGGCGCTCCCGCATTTTGGGGACAGGATTTGTTTATTGGCGGGAGGGGCGCGTATCACACTTACCGGATTCCCGCCATGGTGGTTACGAGCAAGGGCTCCATCCTCGCCTTCTGCGAGGGACGGCGAAACAGCTCCAGCGACAACGGCGCGATTGACATCCTGCTGCGTCGGAGCACGGACGGCGGGCGCACTTGGGGGCCGATTCTGCGCGTGCATGGAATCGATGAAGGCAAGATAACCATCGGCAATCCCGTGCCCATCGCGGACCGTCAGACCGGCGATGTGCACCTGCTCCTGTGCGAGGACGGCAAAAAACTGTTTTATATGAAAAGCACGGACGACGGCCTGTCGTTCACGGCCCCGCGCGAGATTACGGACGTGGTGGACGAGCAATGCAAGCG
>JAITDF010000220.1 GCA_031282705.1 Opitutaceae bacterium
TTACCGCTGTGGTTGTAAGCCTGTCGGCATTTTTGGGCGGGGCGGCCCCGCCGCGCCCCCCGCCCCCCCCACGAGCCACCCGCCGGCGGTCGCGGCGAGACCGCCCTACCAAAACGGGCCGCCGCGTAACATCGGTGAACAGGACTGATGTCACGCGGCGGCGCGGGATTGCGGGGCATGGGCGTCGCGCCTGTGTTTTCGTTTTCGCGGTGCGCCGTTCAAGAACATGGGCGGGGACGCCCATGCCACGCAATCCACACGGGCGGGCGGCGGGCGGGCGGGCGATCGGATGGCGCGCGCGCCGCCCTGCTCTTGCGCCGCCTACTCTTCCGGCAGCGAGACGACCATGATGTTGAGCGCCTTGCCGTCGGTGAGCAGGCCGGACTGGATGGCGACGCGCTTGCTGTCGGGGCTCACGATCGGGTGCGTGTGATCGGGGCGCATTTTGTGGCCGGCGGTCAGCAGCGTGCGTTTGCCGGTCGCGCGGTTGATGGCATACACGCTGCCGAGAAAGGTGTCGCCGACCGCCCAGCGTCCGTCGGGCGAGCCGTTGCAATGCCAGAAGCCGCCCTTGGTGCCGTTGGGCATGGGCTCCTCGACCTGGCCGAGCAGCTTCATCTCCCGGGTGCGGAGGTTCACGACCGCGATGCCCGTGCCGTGCTCGCGCAGGTAGGGCAGGTGGCCCATGATGTTGAAGAGCAGCTCGTCGGGGCCGGCGACGGTTTCGTGCGTCACCCATTCGTCGGGCAGCTCGGCGTAGGCGGGGCGGTTGTTGGTGCCGTCGGCGTTGACCGCCCAGATGCGGTTGAAGGGCGGGGGCACGTCGCCGGTGGTCTCGTGGCAGTAGATGATTTCGCCGGGCGTCCACGGGTTGGCCTGCATGTGGCCCATGCGGAGGTCAACCGTGATCACGTCGCGGATTTCCCCGGTCGCGATGTCGATGGCGCGGATGGCGCTTTTGCCCCTGCCGGCCTCGGCGAAACGCTGGCGGGCGGCCTCGCGGGATTCGGCGGGGTCGGTGTTGCGGTTGTCAACCTGGCGGTTGCCCTTCGCGTCGCGCGCGGTGTCGGGCTGCTGGCGCGGGGGCGCCTCGGGGCGCCAGAGGCTGACGTTCCAGTAGAGCGTCTTTTCACCGGCATCGAGGGCGAAGCCGCCGCCTTGCGCGTCGGCGGGGAGCGTGACGACCACGCGTTCGTAGGATTCGGGGGCTTTTACCTGGCCGGCAAGGCTGTCGGCGAGGAGCGCGCCGAGGTCGAGCTCGATCACTTGCGCGGGCGGGTGGGCTTGCGGGGCGCCGGCATCGTCCGCCGGGGCGGCGCGTCGGCGGGGCGGCGGGCCGCCGCGTTTGTAGAAGAGTTTCATTTCCTTGCGCGAGAGATTGATCGAGCCGGTGTCCGTCACGGGGTTGTCGGTGAGTTGCACGATGTCGCCGGTGATTTCGTTGACGACGAATATCTGGCCGCCTGCGCCGGCGCCGGTGCCTGCAGCGGCGGCGCGTTGGGAGCGGAAGACGAGCCACCTGCCGTCCGCCGTCCAGGTGTCGTGGGTCTGGTAGGGTTTCGAGTCGCTGAAGGACGAGGCCGTCAGCACCGTAATGGTGCGTCCGGTCACACGATCAACGAGCGTGTGTTTTTCGGACGGATAGCGTTTGCCGACCGCGGACGAGTCCGCGCCGTGCACGAGCGGCGCCAAGAGCGCGCACACGGCGGCAGGCAGCGCGATTTTGAGAAACGCGGAGATGAGGGGGAGTTTTTGCATGATGATTCGGGTTGGGAGGAAAAACACGGGAGGAAGGGAAGGACGCGACGGTGCCCGCCTGGATGCAGGGAATGCCGGGGGTTTGGCTTCTGACAGTTTGAAATTCCGCGCCTCCGCACGGCGGCTTCATCCGCGCGCCGGAGGGTCCAGGGGGGGTATGCCAACTGATGGGACGCGGGAGTGTCCGTCTTCATTCTCGGTTCCCCGTTTTCTTTCCTCTTTCCTCTTTCTCTTTCTCCCGGACCACACCTGACGAAAGAAGAAAGAAGAAAGAAAAAGAGGAAAGAAGGTTCGTCGCTTATGTAGAGAGCCCGTGGAGCCTCGAAGCAGCGGTGGTCAGCCCCGGAGGGGCGGCAGCCTTTAGCCGTGGGTGACGAGCGCAGCGAGGAACCCACGGAATCCATCAAGAAAAAAACGAGCCCTGAAGGGGCGGCAGCGAAAAGCCTGACAAGGGCGGCGGCGACAAGGGCGGCAGCGAGGAAAGGGCGGGGGAATGTGATGAGGCGGCGACGCGCGCCGCCGCCCCTTCGCGGCTTGGGTTTTTATTAACTGATGTTACGCGGAAGAGCCTGTTTTTCGTCCTTCTTTCTTCTTTCTTCTTTCTCTTTCCTCTTTCCCACCCCGGCCCACACCTGATGAAAGAGGAAAGAAGAAAGAAGGACGAAGGACGATGGACGAAAAACGAACGCTTCCGCGTAACATCAGTCCATAATACGGCGGCGGGGCTTTTTTGGAGTGCGGTGACTTGTCACCGCTTTTGACGGCGTTTCGAGGGCGAAGCCAGACAGTCTGCCAATTTCTGCGTTGACGGCTTTCATGGCGGCGGGAGCGGCGGCGGCGGACGGGACGGGGGAATAAATTCCCCCGTCGAAAGCGGCGACAAGTCGCCGCACTCCATAAGAGGCGGGCGGTGCTTTGCCGGCGTCGTGGCGTTTCGTCGGGGCACAATACGCCCTTGAAAAGGGATTTATTCTAATTTGCAATCGATCATTCACGAACCAAGATGGTGTTCATGAGCAGACCCCCTTTTGACTGACGAGAACGACTTGAAATTTGCGCGGGGCTTGTTTCGCAGGGCGGAAAGCGCTTGGGAATTACGCATGGCGCAAGCGGTTGTCGTGCAGGCGGACAAGGGGCTTTCGCTGGTGGTCATGGCACAGATACTGGGCGTTTCGACACGCATGGTGCAAAGCCTGCGCGACCGTTTTCACCGGTTTGCGCAAGGCGGGGACGTGCGTGGCAAACAGGGTGGCCGGCATCATCAAAACATGACGCTTCAATCTGGGCGCGAGTTCCTGACGAAGTGGCGGGAGAAGGTGAACGCCGGTCGGATCGTCGTCGCTTGCGAGATGCGCGAAGCACTCGTTCAGGAGCTAGGTCGCGAGGTTGCGGAGTCCACGTTTTACCGCATGGTGCGCCGTCACACCTAGCGCAAGAGCACCCCGGACACACGCCACCCCAGAAGTGACCCGGCATTGAGGGAAGCGTGGAAAAAAAACTTGCGATGAAGTGGCAAGTATTTGGAAAT
>JAITDF010000131.1 GCA_031282705.1 Opitutaceae bacterium
GCGCTCATCGAGCACGAGACGATCGAGGGCAAGCACGTGATGGAAATCCTCAGGCACGGCGAAATCAAATCGCCCGTCATCAACGCCCCCGCGCCGGTGCGCGCCGGCGGCAAGCCGGCGGAAACCAAACCGGCGGACAAGCCCGCGACCGACAGCTTTGGCGGCAGCACCGCGCCCGCGCCGACCCCGGCATGAGCGGCGGCGGCGCGCAGCGGTTCCCCGCACCGCGCCGGCGCTGCGACAGCCCGCCGGCGCGGCAGCGCCACATAGCGCAGGTTGGCGGACTGCCGCTTCGCTCGGAATCAAACCTGCTTCCGGGCCGAAGGCCCGCAAAAGGCCGGCAAGTAGCCGGCAAGTATAGTGGATGGGGGGATGGTGACGGACAAAAATCCCATCTTCCTCTTTCCTCTTTGTCTTTCCTCTTTCCTCAAGAGGGGAAAAGGGGATGGGAGCGATGGGAGAGAAAGAAGAAAGAGAAAGAGGAAAGAGGGGGAGAACGGATGCTTCCGCGTAACATCAGTTATGAGACAGGGAGCGGCGGGGGTGACATCACTTCCTGTTGCACCCGCAGGCGGGTGAAATTGTTTTTTGCCATTGGGATTTTTGGGGATTTGGGTATGGGATTTGGAACTTTTTCCATGGATCTCATCGTCAACGGCGGCAAACCGCTCTCCGGCACCATCATCCCTTCCGGCAACAAAAACTCCGCCCTCCCCATCGTGTGCGCCTCGCTCCTCACCGACGAGCCGGTGCGTCTCGAAAATGTCCCCGCCATCACCGACCTCGACAAAATCGTCGCCTTCCTTTCCGCCCAGGGCTCGCGCATCGACTGGGACAAGGCCGCCGGCACCATGCGGCTCGACCACTCCGGGTTTCGCCCCGCCGCGGCCGGCGGCGGCGGGCACGAGCTGCCGCAGGACATGCGCTCCACCGTGCTCCTTTACCCCGCGCTCCTGCACCGCCTAAAAAAAATCACCCTCTCCGCCAACGCCACCGGCTGCTCGCTCGGCGTCCGGGAAATCGACCCGCATCTCGAAGTTTTCGCCGCGCTGGGGGCCGTCATCGACGCCGGCGGCGGGCCGCTGGTCATCGCGCTGCCCGCCGGGTTCAAGGGCAGCCGCCATTGGTGCGACTACATGTCCGTGACCGTGACGGAGAATTTCCTCATGGCCGCCGCGCTCGCCGGGGGCGAGTCCACGCTCGTCAACGCCGCCAGCGAGCCGCACGTGCAGGAGCTTTGCGCGTTTCTCACGGCGATGGGCGCGCGCATCGAGGGCGCGGGCACCAGCGTGCTCCGCGTCGCGGGCGTCCCGCGCCTGGCCGGCGCCGCCGCGACCATCGGCACCGACTACCACGAGATCGTCACCTTCCTCGCGCTCGGCGCGATCACCGGCGGCGAGGTGCGCGTGAAAAAATCGCTCCCGCGGCACTTCGACCTGATCACGCGCGCGTTTCGCAAGCTCGGCGTCGCCATCGAGCACGAGGGGGACGAGGCGCGCGTGCGCCGCGGCCAGCCGCTCGTCGTCGAGGAGCCCCACACCAGCAACCTCCTCCCGAAAATCGAGGCCGCGCCCTGGCCGTATTTCTCGGTGGACCTGCTCCCGCTCATGGTCGCGCTGAGCACGCGCGCGCGCGGCACGGTTCATTTTTGGAACAAGGTCTATGAAAACGGTTTTTCCTGGATGCCCGAGCTGGCGAAGTTTGGCGCGCACGTCATGGTGAGCGACCCGCACCGCATCCTTGTTTTCGGCGGCAAGCCGTTGCATCCGGCGGTGGTCGATGCGCCCTACGTGATCCGCGCCACCATCGCCCTCTACATGGTCGCCGCGAGCATCCCCGGCCGCAGCGTGGTGAAGAACGCCGACACCATCCGCCGCGCCCACCCGCGTTTCGTCGAGAACCTCCAGGCCCTCGGCGCCGAGGTGGAGTGGCGGTGAGGCGCCGCGGTGCGCAACAATTCACTGGCCCGCGGCGCGGTTTTGCGGCAGGCTGGCGGACGCATGTTTGATCCCGTTGAAAAACTCAAGGAATACATCCGCCATCCCAGCGTTTCCACCGACTCCAGCGCCCGCGAAGGCATGAGGGGCGCGCGCGATTTCGTGTCGGGCCTGCTCGCCTCGATGGGCTTCACCGTCGAGGTGGCGCCGACGGCGCTGCACCCCGTCATCCACGCCCACCGCGGCGGCGACGAGGCGTGGCCGCACGTGATCATCTACGGACACTACGACGTGCAGCCCGCCGACCCGCTCAACCTCTGGGATTCCCCGCCCTTCGAGCCGCGGGAGCGCGGCGGGCGGCTCCACGGGCGCGGCGCCGCGGACAACAAGGGGCCGCTCATGGTGCACATCGCGGCGGTGGCGCGGTTGCTGGAGCGCGAGCCGGCGCTGCCGCTGCGCATCACCTTCGTGGTCGAGGGCGAGGAGGAGATGGGCAGCCCGAGCTTCGGCGCGTTTCTGGAACAGTATCGGGACCGCCTGAAAAAGGCCGATTTTGTCTTCCTGTCCGACACCGGCAGCCCGCGCGCCGGCCAGCTCGTCATCACCTGCGGGCTGCGCGGGCTGGTGCTGTTTGACCTCGTCGTCACCGGCGCGCGCTTCGACCTGCACTCCGGGCTGCACGGCGGGGTGTTGCGAAACCCGATCCAGGCGCTCGCCGAGGTGTGCGCGTCGCTGCACACGCCCGACGGGCGCGTGAACGTGCCCGGTTTCTACGACGACGTGCTCGGGGTCGAGGACTGGGAGCGCGCCGAGCTGGCGAAACTCGGCCAGAGCGAGGCGGAATACCGCGAGTTCCTCGGCATCCCGGCGTTTCACGCCGCGAAGGGCTTCACGCCGTTCGAGGCCGCGCGGTTCATGCCCACGCTGGAGTTCAACGGCATCGGCGGCGGCTACCAGGGCGAGGGCACGAAAACCGTCATCCCAAGCAAAGCCTTTGCCAAGATAAGCTGCCGCCTCGTCGCCAACCAGGACCCGGAAAAAATCCGCGCGCAAATCTACCAGGCCCTCCGCGACCGCATGCCGGGGGACGTGACTTACGAGCTCATCGACCAGCACGACGCCGTGCCCTACGTGGTCGTGCCGCCGGACCGCCCCAACACCCCCGCCGGCCAGCCGCCGGTGCTGGCGAATGCATTTCGCGCGGCGGACAGGGCGGTGGCGGAGGTCTTCGGCGCGCCCCCGTTGTATCTGCGCGAAGGCGGCAGCATCCCGATCATCGCCGACATCAAGCGCGTGCTCGGGCTCGACTCGGTGCTGCTCGGCCTGTTCCTGCCGGAGGACAACCTGCACGCGCCGAACGAGAGTTTCGACCTCGGCGTCATGGAAAAAGGCATCCGCGTCTGCGAGCGCGTGCTGGAATCCGTGGCCCGCGGGGGCGGCCCAAGCGGGGGCGGCCCAAGGAAGTAGCGGGCGGCGGGCGGCGGGTTGCTTTCCAGGCGCCCCCGGCCGCGCCGCTCCGGCTGCGGTGCGCCGGCTGCGGTGCGCCGGCGCGCCACGCCTGCCGCGCCGCGCATTTTGTCCCGACATGGTGACGCACCGCGACACCCCGGCACGCGCCGCGGCACACCCGGCGGCGCGCCTTCCCCGCCCCCGCCCCTCGCGCGGCGCTGAAAAACTCGCGCGGCACGCCGTCTGCGATAAAATACCCATCATGGACTTTCAAAAACTCACCGTCATGTCGCGCCAGGCGATCACCGACGCCCAGACCGAGGCGCGCCGCCGCCAGCACAACGAGGTCGATACCTGGCACCTCCTCCACGCCCTCCTCGCGCAGGAGGACGGCCTCGTCCCCGCGCTCGTCGAAAAACTCGGCCTCTCCACCAGCGCGCTCACCCTCGCCGCCGGCCGCGAACTCGACCGCCTCCCGCGCGTCTCCGGCAGCGTGGACGTCTCCAAAATCTACGTCACGCAGGCCGTCAACGAAGTGCTCACCCGCGCCGAAAAGGAAGCCGGAAACCTCAAGGACGACTTCGTCAGCGTGGAGCACCTTTTCCTCGCCCTCATCGACACCGCCCGCCCCGAATCCCTCGCGCGGTATTTCAAGTCCTTCAACCTCGACCGCGACGCCGTGCTGAAAACCCTGCGCGCGCTCCGCGGCAACCAGCGCGTGACCACCGACAACCCCGAGACCACCTACCAGGCGCTCGAAAAATACGGCATCGACCTCGTCGCCCAGGCGAAAAAAGGCGGGATGGACCCCGTCATCGGCCGCGACGACGAAATCCGCCGCGCCATCCGCATCCTCTCCCGCAAAACCAAGAACAACCCCGTGCTCATCGGCGAACCCGGCGTCGGCAAGACCGCCATCGTCGAAGGCCTCGCCCAGCGCATCGTGCGCGGCGACGTGCCCGAAGGCCTGCGCGACAAGACCGTCTTCGCACTCGACATGGGCGCGCTCATCGCCGGCGCGAAATACCGCGGCGAATTTGAGGAGCGCCTCAAGGCCGTGCTCAAGGAAGTCAAGGAAAGCGACGGCCGCATCCTCCTCTTCATCGACGAACTCCACACCATCGTCGGCGCCGGCAAAACCGACGGCGCCATGGACGCCGGCAACCTCCTCAAACCCATGCTCGCCCGCGGCGAACTGCACTGCATCGGCGCGACCACCCTCGACGAATACCGCAAGCACATCGAAAAAGACGCCGCGCTCGAACGCCGCTTCCAGCCCGTGCTCATCGAACCGCCCTCCATCGAGGACGCCATCTCCATCCTCCGCGGCCTCAAGGCGCGCTTCGAACTCCACCACGGCGTGCGCATCCAGGACAACGCCCTCGTCACCGCCGTCACGCTCTCCAACCGCTACATCTCCGACCGCTTCCTCCCCGACAAAGCCATCGACCTCGTGGACGAAGCCTGCGCCATGATCCGCACCGAGATGGACTCCGCCCCCCAGGCGCTCGACGCCCTCCAGCGCCGCGTCCTCCAGCTCGAAATCGAGGAAGCCGCGCTCAAACTCGAAAAAGACGACGCCACCCGCCGCCGCCTCGACACCCTGCGCAAGGAACTCGCCGACGCCCGCACCGCCGCCGCCGCGCTCCGCGCCAAATGGGAAAAGGAAAAAGCCGCCGTCAACCGCGTGCGCAAAGTCCGCGAGGAACTCGACGCCGCGCGCCTCGCCATGGAAAAAGCCGAGCGCGCCTACGACCTCGACAAACTCGCCGAACTGCGCCACGGCAAAATCCCGCAACTCGAATCCGAACTGGCCCGGCTCGAAAAAACCGAGGCCAAGACCGAACTCTTCAAAGAAGAAGTCTCCGCCGGGGAAATCGCCGAAGTCGTCGCCAAATGGTCGGGCATCCCCGTCACGCGCCTCGTCGAAAGCGAACGCGAAAAACTCCTGCGCCTCGGCGACACGCTCCACCGCCGCGTCATCGGCCAGGACGAGGCCGTGCGCCTCGTCAGCGAAGCCATCCTCCGCGCGCGCGCCGGCATCAAGGACCCGCGCCGCCCCGTCGGCAGCTTCCTCTTCCTCGGCCCGACCGGCGTGGGCAAGACCGAACTCGCGAAAACCCTCGCCGCCACGCTCTTCGACAGCGAAACCGCGGTCACGCGCATCGACATGTCCGAATACATGGAAAAACACAGCGTCTCCCGACTCATCGGCGCCCCCCCCGGCTACGTCGGCTACGACGAAGGCGGCCAGCTCACCGAAACCGTGCGCCGCAAACCCTACGCCGTCGTGCTATTCGACGAAATCGAAAAGGCGCACCCCGATGTCTTCAACATCCTCCTCCAAGTCCTCGACGACGGCCGCATCACCGACTCGCAAGGCCGCACGGTCGATTTCAAGAACACCATCATCATCATGACCTCGAACCTCGGCAGCCGCTTCCTCCTGGAAGGAGTGACGGACGGCGGCATCCCCGAGTCCGTGCGCGAAAGCGTGATGGCCGAGCTGCGCCGCGGCTTCCGCCCGGAGTTCCTGAACCGCATCGACGAGACCATCCTCTTCAAACCGCTCACGCTGGAAGAAATCACGCAAATCGTGGACCTGCTCGTGGCCGACCTGAACCAACGCCTCGCCGACCGCCGCGTGACCGTGGCGATGGACAAAAAGACAAAGGAATGGGTCGCCGAACGCGGCTACGATCCGGTCTTCGGCGCCCGCCCGCTGAAACGCTTCCTGCAACGCCAGGCCGAGACCCGGCTCGCCCGCGGCCTGGTCGCCGGCGAAATCCCCGAAGGCGCGACGGTGAAATTCACCGTAAAGCACGACGACCTGGCGATGGAGGTAAAAAACTGAACCGGCAGGCCGCGCCGCAAACACCCCCAAAAAAAAGCCCTCCCCCTTGGTTTTCGCCGAAATTGCCGCGCGACAACGCCCCATTGTCGCGCGACAACGGGCCGTTGAATCACTCCAACCGGCGATTGGAGGGCATTTTTGGCCCCCCATCCCGGCAAAACCGCAAGGCAAAACCGCAACGCCCCGCCCGGCCTCAAACTCACAGGACCTTCATTCCGACCCGGCTCCGGCAAGGCTGTGATTCGTAGCCATTTCCGATAAGACAGCAAAGCTTGCCGTGGAAAGACACATGGACATGTTGCCCTGTCCATGGACCTTCCCCGCGCCGCCTTGGGCAGGACGTTTGACAAGGGCCAAAGTGCAACAACCAATGTGCCACATGACAACCGCCACACTGAGGGAATTCCGCCACAACTTCGCCACCGTCGAGAAAGCCGCTCTGCGCGGCCCGGTGAAAATCACGCGCCGCGGCAGGGTCATAGGCACCTACACCGCGGCCCGGAACCCCGGAAAATGGACGCCGCCTGATTTCGCCCGGCGCGCCATCAGGACGCGTGGCGGCATGGAAATCGACGTGCTGGACCTGCTTGGCAGATG
>JAITDF010000250.1 GCA_031282705.1 Opitutaceae bacterium
CCCGTCCGCCCGCTCCCCCGCATAATCTCGTTTGCCATTCGCCGCCGGATGGGTAAACGATGCCGCGCATGAAAATTTCCATCACCCAGAAAGAATACGCCCGCCTGCTTGAACTCGCCTACATGGGCATGTGGGTGGCGGACTCGCGCGACGAGGGGTCCGACGACGCGCCCCCCGGCCGCTACGAGGCAGTTTACCAGATGCTCCTGCGCAACGCCCCGGTCATGGGCTGTGCAAACCTGGTCCAGGGCGATCCCGATTCCGGCGCGCCCATGGAGGAATCGGATGAGCTGGAAGACGGCCGCGCGGGCGAATTGATCGAGAAATTCGAAAACGACTGCTTCTGGGATGAGTTGTGCGACCGCCTGGCCGAAAGGGACCTGGAGCGCGAGCAGTCACGGAACCCGGCAAAGGACATGCCTTCCGAGGAAGACTTCGCGTATGGGATGGACCGGGTGGACGAACTTTCGGCGCGCTATCGCGACGAATTTATGAAGCATGACCTGGACAACGTGATCGTGCTTTTCGGCAGCGACCGGCTGTCGTGAGCGATGTCGCCGCCGGCGCGGGTGGAAGCGAGGGCCCTTCTGTTCCACGCGAATGCGGGCCTGCGTTTCGCGCTAACTTTTTTGTGCGCGCAGCGCAAGCAGCGCGGCGAGCAGCGCCAGCACCATCGGCGTGTGCGTACCGCCGCCGCCGCGTCTTCGCAAAAACCCTGAATCCCTTTGGCTGCGTCCCATCAGTCGATTAAAAATCACGCCCGGCCGCGAGCCCGGCCACAGGCCCGCAACCCGGCGCAAGCTCTGAAGCAGACTTGGAACTGATGTTACGCGGCGGCCCGTTTTGGCAGGGCGGTCTCGCCGAGACCGCCCTACCAAAATCTGCCGACTGCGTAACATCAGCTTGGAAGTCTGCGCTACGTCACAGCGGACTTGGAAATCCGCTTGATCACCCCGCCGGAAAATTACTTGAAAATATATGATTGACTTGCGTCATAAATCCCCGAAACATCCCGCCCCTCAAACATCGTCTCCTCCTCGCGCCACCCTCTCACATCCTCGCACGCAGCCCATGCCACCCGCGCCTCCAGCCCCTCATCGCGCTGAAATCGAACACCTCGTCCGCCGCGCCCTCTACGAAAAGCTCGGGCAGCCGGCGCCGCGCACCGTGCGCGCGCCAAACCCCCTCCTCGTCAACGTCTCCGCCCGCCACTGCCACCTCACGCCGCGGGCCGTCGAGACGCTCTTCGGCAAGGGCCGCGCGCTCACGCCCATGAAGTGGCTGTATCAGAAGGACCAATACGCCGCGAAGGAGTCCGTCACGCTCATCGGCCCGCGCAGCCGCGTCATCTCAAACCTCCGCATCCTCGGCCCCTGCCGCGACCTCAACCAGGTCGAGCTCGCCTTCACCGACGCCATCTCGCTCGGCTTCGAAATCCCCGTCCGCAACTCCGGCAGCATCAAGGACACCCCCGGCTGCATGCTCATGGGCCCCGCCGGCTTCCTTGAGCTGCCCGCCGGCGTCATCCGCGCCGCGCCGCACGTCCACATGCACCCGGACGACGCCGCGTTTTATCGCGTGAAAAACGGCGACCACATGCGGCTCCGCGTCGGCGGCGCATGCGGCGTCACCTTCGACCGCATGTTCGTGCGCGTGTCGCCCGATTTCAAACTTGAGGTCCACATCGACACCGACGAGGCCAACGCCTGCGGCCTCGGCCCCGCCACGCCGTGCGAATTGCTCAAATGAACCCGCCGCCGCCGGAATGTGTTTTTTTCTCCGTTGAAATCTTTCCTCCACCGAAATTTCCCCTCATTGAATTTTTCCTCCACCGAAATCCAACCCAACCTTCAACCCACAACCACCAACCCAACAGAAACCCATGAATGAATCCCTAGGCATGATTGAAACCAAAGGCTACGTCGGCGCCGTCGAGGCGAGCGACGCGATGGTAAAGGCGGCGGGCGTCACGCTCGCCAAGCAAGTCCAGATCGGCGGCGGCCTCGTCACCGTCCTCGTCAAAGGCGATGTCGGCAGCGTGAAAGCCGCCGTTGACGCCGGCGCCGATGCCGCCAAGCGCGTCGGCGAACTCATCTGCGCCCACGTCATCGCGCGTCCCCACGCCGATCTGCTCAAGCAGTTCAACCTCTGAGCCGCGCGGCACCCGCGACGACGCATCACCACCTAAACTTAAACTTAAACTTTTTCCCATGGCACAAGAAGCACTCGGCATGATTGAAACCAAAGGGCTCTGCACCCTTATCGAGGCGGCTGACGCCGCCCTCAAAGCCGCCAACGTCACCATGACCGGTTACGAGGCGATCGGCTCCGGCCACGTCGCGGCGTTTTTCCGCGGCGACGTCGCCGCCCTCAAGGCCGCCATCGACGCCGGCGCCGAGGCGGCCCGCCGCGTCGGCGACATCGTCGCCACCCAAGTCATCCCGCGCCCGCACGACGACATCGGCGTCCTCGGCAAGTGGATCGCGTGAGGGAATTTTCGATTTTGGATTTTGGATTTTCGATTGCACGCCGCCGCGCGCGCGGCGGTTTCGGAAATCACCCGCGCGGGCGCGGCGCGCCGCCGCCCCGAGCCAAAATCGAAAATCCAAAATCGGAAATCGAAAATCCATGAACGTCCTCGTCGCCAACCTCGGCTCCACCTCGTTCAAATACCGCCTCTACGCCATCGACGGCGTGAGCGCGCGGCTCCTCGCGCGCGGCGGCTTTGAACGCGTCGCCGACCACGGCGAAGCCATCGACCGCGCCCTCCGGGAACTTGCCGCCAACGCCGGCAATGACAACACCGCCGCCGCCGCCGCGGACGCGGACGCGCCCGCAATCCGCATCCCCTTCGACGCCGTCGGCTTCAAGACCGTCCTCGGCGGCGACATCACCGGCTGCCGCTTCGCGGACGAGACGGTGGAAAAAGCCCTGCTCGACACCGCCGACCTCGCGCCCGCGCACAACCCGCCCTACGCCGCGGGCATCCGCACCTTCCGCGAACGCCTGCCCGCCGTGCCGCGCGTCGCGCTCTTCGAGACCGCGTTCTACCAGTGGGTCGCGCCCGCCGCGCACCGCTACGCCGTGCCGGAAACCTGGTATAAGGCCGGCATCCGCCGCCACGGCTTCCACGGCGCCAGCCACAAATTCGTCGCCGAGCGCAGCGCCGGACTCCTCGGCCGCGAGGACATCGCCGCCGCCGCGCGCAACCTCTACCTGCACGGCCCCGCGAAAAACACCGGCGCGCCCCTGCGCGTCATCTCCTGCCACCTCGGCGGCTCCAGCTCCGTCACCGCCATACGCGACGGCGTGGCCGTGGCCACCAGCATGGGCCTGAGCCCGCAGTCCGGCCTCCCGCAAAACAACCGCGTCGGCGACCTCGACTCCGCCGCGCTCCCCTGCGCCATGCGCCGCCTCGGCCTCACCGTCGAGGAGGCGGAACGGCAGCTCGCCAAAGAGTCCGGCCTGCTCGGTCTCTCCGGCGTGGGCAACGACCTGCGCGACATCAAGGCCGCCGCCGTCCGGGGCGACGCCCGCGCCCGCCTCGCCATCGACGCGCTCGTGCATTCGATCCGCCACTACATCGGCGCCTTCTGGGTGCAGCTCGGCGGCTGCGACGCGCTTGTGTTCACCGCCGGCATCGGCGAAAACAACCCTTGGCTGCGCGAAGCCGTCTGCGAAAACCTCGCCGCCCTCGGCCTCGAACTCGACCCCGCCGCCAACGCCGCCGCCGCGCCCGAGACCGACCTCGCCGCCAAAACCTCGCGCGTGAAAATCCTCGTCATCCCCGCCAACGAGGAACTCGTCGTCGCCCGCGAAACCGCGCGGCTCGTCGCCTCGCGGCAAACCGCCGCCGCCACCGCCGCCACCGGCACCGCCACTGCCACCGCCGCCGCGCGACTTGAGTCGATTTAAATCAAATCCCGCCAATCCCTCCAAATCCCGCCGAACCACGCATCGCCCGCCCGCCGCGCCACCCTTTTTCTCCAACCCGCAACCAACAACAACCCGCACACTCAACCCAACCACTAAAAACATCATGGCACAATCCGCCCTCGGACTCCTCGAAACCCGTGGCCTCACCGCGCTCGTCGCCGGTGTGGACGCGATGCTCAAATCCGCCAACGTCACCCTCGTCGGCCCGATGAAACAGGTCGGCAACGCCCTCGTGACCGCCGTGGTCACCGGAGACGTCGCCGCCGTCAAAGCCGCCATCGAAGCCGGCGCGACCGCCGCCCGCATCTACGGCGAAGTCGTCAGCGTGCAAGTCATTGCCCGCCCCCACGACGACATCGCCGCCGTGCTCCCGAAGGCCGCCGCCGTCTCGAAAAAATAAAGGCCGCGCTGCGCGGCAAATCCCAAGTTCCAAATCCCAAAGAAACACCGGGCCGCGCCCGGCTCTTTCCGGGATTTCAGGATTCGGGATTTCCCCCGCAGCCCGCCGCGACGGCAACGCCGCGCGCCCGCCACGCGCGCAACCGCGCCGCGTTTTCCATCCCGCATTCCGCAATCCACATCCCGCATTCCGCAATCCGCATCCGCCCATGTTTCTCGCCCGCGTCATCGGCTCCGTGGTCTCCACCAAGAAGGACGAGACCATGACCGGCCGCAAACTCCTCCTGCTGCGCCCCATGTTTCCCGACGAGGCCAGCCCCGCCGCGCTCAAACCCGGCGGCAACGCCATCGTCGCCGTTGACGCCCTCGGTGCCGGCGCCGGCGACCTCGTGCTCTTCTGCCAGGGCAGCTCCGCGCGCATGGCCGCCGGCATGAAGCCCCTCCCCATCGACGCCGCCGTCGTCGGCCTGGTCGATACCGTGGAAGTCCTCGGCAAAAAAGCGACATAAACCAAATGATAGAACCACAGATTAACACAGATGCACACAGATATATAGATGACATTCGATGGTGAACAGCACGGCCAAAAAGAAACCTATGAAATCTTAGGCTGCGCCATGGAAGTGCTCAACGGAATCGGACACGGACTTCATGAAAAACCCTATGAAAACGCCCTCGTCGTCGAGTTCAGGCTGCGCGGCATTCCCTGCGACCAGCAGAAACGATTCCCTGTCTTTTATAAAGGCGTGCAAATCACCGAATACGTCCCCGACCTTCTCGTCCGCGACAGCATTATAATAGACACAAAAGTCATTGATAAAATCACCGACAATGAGCGCGGCCAGATGTTGAATTACCTGAGAATCGCCGGCCTCCACGTCGGCCTCATTATCAACTTCAAATACGCCAAGCTGCAATGGGAGCGCCTTGTTCACTGAATAATTTTCTTATCTGTGTTTATCTGTGTTCATCTGTGGTTGAAAAATTTCATTATTAAAAACAAAACATCATGGCCCTCCAAATCGACGAAAACCTGGTCCGCTCCATCGTGAGCGAAGTCGTGCGCAACATCACCGCCGGCTCTTCCTCCTCCTCCGCCGCCGCCGCCCCCGCCGTGGATTCCTCGCCCGCCGGCCCGCGCCACGGCGTTTTTCAAGACGTGCCCGCCGCCGCCGCCGCCGCGCGCAAAGGCTTCGAGCAACTCCGCGCCAAGGGCGTCGCCGCCCGCAGGCAGGTCGTTGAAATAATAAAAAAACTCGCCGCCGCCAACGCCGGGGTCTGGGGCAAATACGAGTTCGACGAGACCAAAATCGGCCGCCTCGAACACAAAATCGCCAAGCTCCAGATCGTGCAACTCGTCCCCGGCGTCGAATGGCTCCGCCCCTACGCGCTCAGCGGCGACCACGGCCTCATGCACGAGGAATACACCCCCTTCGGCGTCGTCGCCGCCATCCTCCCCGTCACCCACTCCGTGCCCACGCTCTCCGGCAACATCATCAACGCCATCGCCGCCGGCAACTCCATCCTCTTCAACCCCCACCCCGGCGGCGCCCGCTCCGCCGCCCTCGCCGTGCGCGCCTACAACGAGGCCATCCACGCCGCCACCGGCATCGAAAACCTCGTCTGCACCATCGAAAAACCCTCCCTCGACTCCTTCGACGCCCTCTGCAAATCCCCCCTCGTCAACCTCCTCGTCGTCACCGGCGGCCCCGGCGTCGTCAACGCCGCCATGAAATCCGGCAAACGCGCCATCTGCGCCGGCCCCGGCAACCCCCCCGTGCTCGTGGACGACACCGTCTGCACCGATAAGGCCGCCCGCGACATCATCTACGGCTGCGGCTTCGACAACAACCTCCTCTGCATCGGCGAAAAACAACTCTTCGTCCTCGACCGCGTCGCCAACGCCCTCGTCCGTTCCCTCGAAAAAGCCGGCGCCGTCCGCCTCCTCCCCGCGCAAACCGAAAAACTCGCCCGCGAAGCCTTCGCCATGAAACCCGGCGCCGGCGGCTGCTCCCACCCCGTGCTCAACCGCGAACTCGTCGGCAAGGACGCCTCCGCCCTCGCCGCCCGCGCCGGCCTCAACATCCCGCAATCCACCCCCATCCTCATCGGCGAGACCGACCCCGACCACCCCTTCGTCATGGAGGAGCAGATGATGCCCATGCTCCCCATCGTCCGCGTGAAAACCGTCGAGGAAGGCATCGCCCTCGCGAAAAAATCCGAGCACGGCTACAAACACTCCTCCATCATCCACTCCCTCAACGTTGACCGCATGACGGAAATGGCCCGCGAAATGGACACCACCCTCTTCGTGAAAAACGGCCCCAGCACCACCGGCCTCGGCCTCGACGGCGAAGGCTACCTCAGTTACTCCATCGCCACCACCACCGGCGAAGGCATCACCAACCCGCAAACCTTCACCCGCACCCGCCGCTGCGTCCTCGTCGATGCGCTGAAAATATATTGATGAAACACCTCCTGCCAGTCGTTTTGCTTGCCCTCACCCTTGCGGGATGCGGCCCGAAGAAAGGCGCTCATTATGCACCAATGGTCTCGGCTGTGGAAATCCCGGTGTTCGACGACGACGAAACAAACAAGGTCATGGCGATATATGCCAGGCATCACAACGATACATTGGCAGCAATGGATTTGCTCAACAGAGGGAATATCGAGGATGCCGTGAGGAAAATAAAGGAATCGAATGAGGACACCTCTCTCTATCCCCGAATGATAGATATGGTGAAGACCCTGGGGGACAATCCTTCCGAATTCGCAAAATTTCAAGAATACATGCGCAAAATAGGGGAGGAATCAGATATCCTCATGAAAAACTTTGCGGAAAAAAACCCGGAAATCGCCGCACAGGCCGATGCGATTATCAAAGCCCTGTTGTCGGAAGAAAACACACCTGATTAAGCCATGAACTACGTCCGCATCGACGGCACCATCACCGCCACCGCCTGCCACCACAGCATGCGCGGCTTCCGCACGGTGATCTGCCAGCCCATCGACGAAACCGGCGCGGCCGCGGGCGACCCGATCCTCGCCATCGACACCCACGGCGCGGCCCTCCACCAGCGCGCCCTCCTCAGCACCGACGGCTCCACCACCCGCCAGGTGGTGCGCGACCCGCGCTCCCCCCTCCGCAACCTCATCATCGGCATCGCCGACGACACCGGCGCGGCAGCGCCCAATCAAAAATCGAGTTCCGAGCGAAGCGAGAAGCCTGCCATCTAAAATCGAAAATCCACCATCCACCATGCGCTTGGGAACAGTCATCGGCCGGGTCACGCTCACGCTCCAGGAGCCCGTTTATCGCGGCGGCGCCCTGCTGCTCATCCAGCCGCTGCCCCGCTCCCAATACGCCGCGCTCTCGCAAAAAAACCTCCAGCAAACCGACGCCGCCGCCGCGCCCCGTGCCGCCGCCGCCAAACCAAGCGCCGCCGCCAGACCCGGCGCCCTCGTCGCCTACGACCAGCTCGGCGCCGGCCCCGGCCACATCGTCGGCTTCACCGAAGGCGCCGAAGCCGCCGCCCCCTTCACCATCGACGCCCCCGTCGATGCCTACGTCGCCTGCATCGTTGACCGGATAGACTACCACCCGCCCGCCACCGCCTGACCCGCTTTTCAACTTCACCCAAACCTAAACCTTCAACTCAACCTTAACCTTAAACCTAAACCTAAACTCAAAACCACATGCCGCAATTCCTCACCGCCCGCGAAGTCGAAAAACTCATCCGCAACGGCCAGCCCCTCCCGGCCGACGCCAGACTCACGCCCGGCGCGCGCGACTATCTGAGCGAGCACGGCAAGTCCCCGCTCCCCGCCGCCGCCGCATCCGTCGCCGCCGCCTCCTCCTCCGGGAACGCCAAGTTTCCACTTGGCGCCGCCGCCGCCCTCCAGGCCGCCGGCGTCGGCGGCGAACCCGTCGTGCCCGACTACGAATACAAATGGACGCCCGGCGCCGACCCGAAGACCCCCGAGGCCATCGCCGCCTTCTTCACCTCGCCCCCCATCGAAACCCTCAAACGCCGCATGGTGGACATCGGACGCCGCATGTGGGAAAAAGACTACACCGACGGCAACGGCGGCAACATCACCATCCGCGTCGGCGACAACCTCGTCCTCTGCACCCCCACGCTCATCTCGAAAGGCTTCATGACCACCGGCGACATCGGCCTCATCGACATGGACGGCCGGCAGCTCGCCGGCCGCCGCAAACGCACCAGCGAAGCCATGACGCACCTCGCGATCATGAAACGCCAGCCCCTCTGCAAATCCTGCGTGCACGCCCACCCCCCGCACGCCACCGCCTTCGCCGTCGCCCGCGTGCAGCCCCCCACCTGCCTCATCCCCGAAGCCGACATCTTCCTCGGCAAAATCGCCCTCGCCCGATACGAGACCCCCGGCACCCCCGAGATGGCGGCCACCGTCGGCGAAACCGGCAAGGACAACCAGTGCGTCCTCATGCTCAACCACGGCGTCATCACCTGGGGCAAGGACGTCGAGGACGCCTATTGGAAAATGGAAAACGCCGACGCCTACTGCAAAACCATCTGGATCGCCTCGCAACTCGGCGGCGAGATTGGCGACGGCGTGGGCGGCGCCAAGGCGCGCGATTTCATAAAAATCCGCAAAGCCCTCGGCATGCCCGACAATCGCGACGGCCTGAAGGAGTGCGAACTCTGCGACAACAGCGACTTCCGCCCCGGCGTGCTGTGCCGCGTCCCCGACACCCCCGCCGACCCCGCCGCCAACCCGGAGATCGAAGCGCTCGTGAGCAAACTCACCGGGGAAATCCTGAAACAACTCGCGGCGAAATAACACCGCCCCCCCCGCAGCAACCGCCCCCCCCGCTCCCCCGGAAAGACAGAACGATGGGGGTTATCGTTGGTTCGGATTGCCGTTTGAGTTTTTCTTTCCGGAAAAATAGCGGGGAACCGTTTTTTGTCTTCGTTCCCTTTGTTTCCTTCGGTTCAAAATGAATTTTTAGAGGTTCCCACTCAAGAAGTAACTGATGTTACGCGGCGGCCAGTTTTGGTAGGGCGGTCTCGCCGACACCGCCGTCGTTTGCCTC
>JAITDF010000343.1 GCA_031282705.1 Opitutaceae bacterium
GCTCGCCGGCGCGGGCGGCGTCTTCGCCATGCACACCCGCCGCGCCGCCGGCGCCGCCGACCGCCTCCGCGTGGACGGTGCCGCCACCGGCGCGCACCGCATCCTCATAACCGACACCGGCGACCCCGCCGCCCTCACCGGTCTCGAACCCCCGCTCCTCCTCGTGCAGACCGCCGCCGGCGACGCCACCTTCACCGGCACCCTCTCCGCCGGCCTCTACGACTACACCGTGCAAAACGGCGCGCAACTCGCCATCGCCGCCCGCGCCGCCGCCGCCGCGCCCGCGCCCGCCGCCGCGCCCGCCGTCCCTGCCGCGCCCGCCGCCATCGCCGGCCTGCCCGCCACCAACTGGTATCTCCACCGCGCCGGCCTCTCCGCCACCGCCAGCGCCATCATCAACACCACCGCCATGCTCGGCCGCGACTGGCACTACTCGCTCGACACCCTCCACCAACGCCTCGGCGACGTGCGCGCCGAAAGCCTGCATGGGACCTATGGGAGTTATGGGACTTATGGGGCGCTTGGGGACTATGGGGCGCATAAGTCCCATGAGTCCCATAACTCCCATGCGTCCCATCCTCCCGCCGCCACCGGCAACATCTGGACGCGCGCCCGCGCCTACCGCCTCAACGCCGGCGCCGCCCTCGCCGGCCGCGCGTTCGACGAATACGCCTGCGGCCTGACCGCCGGCGGCGACCGCGCCTTCCGCCTCGACGGCGCCGCCACGCTGCTCGCCGGCGCGTTCATCGACATGGGCCGCATCGACCGCGACTTCGCCGGCGCCGGCGACACCGGTCGCACCGGCACCCTCTCCGCCGGCCTCTACGGCACCTGGCTGCACGACGCCGGCTGGCACGCCGACCTCGTGCTGAAAGCCGACCGCTACAAACACCGCTTCGACACCCTCACCACCGGCGCCCGCCCCGTCCACGGCGCCTACTCCAGCGACGCCCAGGGCGTCTCCCTCGAACTCGGCCGCCGCCTCGAACGCTCCGCCGGCTGGTGGATCGAGCCCGCCGCGCAAGCCGCCGTCGCCTGGCTGCGCGGCGCGACCTACCGCACCGCCCCCGGCAACCAGACCCTCGACGTGGCCATCGACACCGCCGAATCCTGGCAATACCGCCTCCTCGCGCGCTTTGGCCGCCGCCCCGAAAACTCGCGCTGGCTCCCCTACGGCAAGTTCGGCGTGGTGCGAACCTGCACCGCCGGCGGCGCGATCCACGCCGGCGGCGAAACCTTCGCCACCGCCCCCGACGGCTGGCGCGAGGAATTGGGCGTCGGCGCGGGCTACCTCGTCAACGAGCGCGCCCAGTTGTATCTCGACTACGAATACGGCAGGGCGGCGCACTACGAGCGCCCCTGGAGCCTGAACCTCGGCTACCGCCGCCTCTGGTAAACGCTTTTCAGGCGCATGCCGGCCGCCGCTCATGCCTTTCGCGCAAAAAAAAACGTGCCGGTTGCGACCGGTTAAACAGGCGAATGCTTCGGAGCAGACCGGACTTGGAAGTCCGCGATACGACAAAGCCGCGCAACATCAGTGAATAAGACAAACCGTCGAAAATGACCCGCCCCGTTTTTTTGAGGAAATGCACATGGAATCCGCCAAATTGGAAAAATACGCAACTTTGCAGTTGACGGTGCGGAAAACGCTCTTCACGTTCTCTGCTCTTTTTCTCGTTTTTTGACCCATTTTCCAGTTCCGCCCAGATAGCTCAGTTGGTAGAGCACGTCCTTGGTAAGGACGAGGTCGCCGGTTCGAGTCCGGTTCTGGGCTCCAGGTCAAAATGCCGTCGTTGACACTCCGACGTTAAAGAGGGTCGAAAAACTCAACACCAACTCCCAGCACTCAACACCTTATTCCTATGGCTAAAGGCACATTCGAACGCACGAAACCGCACGTCAACGTCGGCACCATCGGCCACGTTGACCACGGCAAAACCACGCTGACGACCGCGATCCTCGCGGTTCAGGCTCGCAAAGGTCTCGCGGAGGTAAAGTCCTACGCCGACATCGCCAAGGGCGGAACCGTGCGTGACGCATCCAAAATCGTCACCATCGCGGTCTCCCACGTCGAATACGAAACCGAGAAACGCCACTACGCGCACGTTGACTGCCCCGGCCACGCCGACTTCGTGAAGAACATGATCACCGGCGCCGCCCAGATGGACGGGGCGATCCTCGTCGTCTCCGCCGCCGACGGCCCGATGCCGCAGACGCGCGAACACATCCTCCTCGCCCGCCAGGTCGGCGTGCCGAAGATCGTGGTGTTCCTCAACAAGGTGGACCTCCTCGACGACCAGGAGCTCATCGACCTCGTTGACATGGAAATCCGCGAGCTGCTCACAAAATACGAGTTCCCCGGCGACACGACCACCATCATCCACGGCTCCGCCACCGCCGCCCTTGAGGGCAAGCCCGAGGGCGAAAAGGCCATCGCCGACCTCATGAACGCCATCGACAGCGACATCCCCGAGCCTGTCCGCGAAAACGACAAGCCCTTCCTGATGTCCGTCGAGGACGTGTTCTCCATCACCGGCCGCGGCACCGTCGCCACCGGCCGTATCGAGCGCGGCACCATCAAGCTCAACGAAACCGTCGAAATCGTCGGCCTCCGCCCCACCTCCACCACCGTCGTGACCGGCATCGAGATGTTCCGCAAGCTCCTCGACAGCGGCCAGGCCGGCGACAACGTCGGCCTGCTCCTGCGCGGCGTGGACAAGGACGGCATCGAGCGCGGCCAGGTCATCGCCGCCCCGAAGTCCATCACCCCGCACAGGAAGGCCAAGGCCGAGATTTACTGCCTGTCCAAGGAGGAGGGCGGCCGCCACACCCCGTTCTTCAACGGCTACCGCCCGCAGTTCTACTTCCGCACGACCGACGTGACCGGCGTCATCACCCTCCCGAAGGGCGTGGAGATGATCATGCCCGGCGACAACATCGCCGTGGACATCGAACTCATCGCCCCCATCGCCATGGAGAAAAAGCAGCGCTTCGCCATCCGCGAGGGCGGGCGCACCATCGGCTCCGGCGTCATCACCGAGATTGTCGAATAATCCCGTCACCGATAATTGGCGGACCGCCGGGACACCGTTTTTCGGTGTCCCGGCTGTCTCGTATAAAAACAAAAATCACACAGGCGTGTAGCTCAATTGGTAGAGTAGCGGTCTCCAAAACCGTCGGTTGGGGGTTCGAGTCCCTCCGCGCCTGCCATCTTTTCCCATGAAAAATCCGTTCCGCAGCACCCGCAACTTCGCCATCGAGATGTTCGAGGAGTTGAAGAAAGCCTCGTGGCCGACGCGGTCAGAGCTGCGCGATTCCACCGTCGTCGTCATCGTGGCGGCGCTCCTCCTCGGCCTCTTCACGAGCGTCACCGACTTCTCCCTCTACCAAGTCGTCGATCTCTTCACCGGCTTCGTCAAAGGCTGACAGCCAATCCACCGCCCGCCCTGATGTCCTCCCCAGTTGCCACACCTCCCGGCGTCCAATGGTTCGCCCTGCACACGCTCTCCGGCCAGGAGAACAAGGTGAAACTCTACATCGACAAATTCAAGAAGCAGGAGGAGCTCGAAGAGTATATCTTTGAGGTGCTCCTGCCCACCGAGGTCGTCTCCGAGGTGAAAGGCGGCAAAAAAACCACCAAGACCCGCAAACTCTACCCCGGCTACGTTTTCATCCAGATGCGCCTCTACGACGAAACCCACCGGGTCATCAACCGCCCGTGGTATTTCGTGAAGGAGGTCGCGGGCGTCATCGGCTTCGTCGGCGGCGACAACCCCGCCGCGCTCCGGCAGTCCGAAATCGACGAAATCAAATCCCGCATCGAGGCCGTCTCCGGCAAGGTGGTGCCGAAAGTCTCCTACGAAGTCGGCGAGGAAGTCAAAGTCACCGACGGCCCGTTCGCAAACCTCACCGGCCGCATCGACGCAATCGACCCCGACGCCGGCAAACTCAAAATCTCCGTCTCAATTTTCGGCCGGTTCACCCCGGTCGATCTCGAATACTGGCAGGTGCAGCGCGCGACCGAATAACCCGCGCGGCCTCTTTGCCGCCGCCGGCGTTCAACCCGCCACCCGCCAACCTCACCCGGACACCCGCCAACCGCATTCCCGCCAACCGCATTTCCACACATGGCCAAGAAAATCCAAGGATACATCCGCCTCCAACTGCCCGCCGGCGCCGCCAATCCCGCGCCCCCCGTCGGCCCCGCGCTCGGCTCGCAAGGCGTCAACATCATGGCGTTCTGCAAGGAATTCAACGCCCGCACCAAGGACCAGAACGGCATGATCCTGCCGGTCGTCATCACGGTTTTTTCCGACAAGAGCTTCACCTTCATCCTCAAGTCGCCGCCCGCTGCCGTCCTCCTCAAGAAGGCCGCCAACATCGCCAGCGGCTCCGGCAAGCCCAACCAGGAAAAAGTCGGCAAAGTCACGCGCAAGCAGCTCGCCGAAATCTACAAAATCAAGGCCAGGGACATGAACGCCAAGGACGAGGAGGCCGGCATCCGCATCATCGCCGGCACCGCCCGCAACATGGGCATCGACGTCGTCGATTAACCCTCACTTTTCACCCGCAACCAGAAACCCGACGCGGGAGTCCTCCCAAGGACGTTCGCACCGCAAGGAGCCCTCAATGCCAGCCAAAAAAAGCAAACGATACCGCGGCGCCGCACAGGTCGCCGACCTCGCCAAAAGCTACACGCTCCAGGAAGCCGTGGAGCTGCTCAACAAATTCCCGAAGGCGAAATTCGACGAAACCGTCGAAATCTCCTTCCGCCTCGGCGTGGACCCCACCCAAGGCGACCAGATGGTGCGCGGCACCACGCCGCTGCCGAACGGCTCGGGCAAGAAAGTCCGCGTCATCGTCTTCACCGACAACACGGCCGCCGCGCTCGCCGCCGGCGCCGACCATGCCGGGCTCGACGACCTCATGAAAAAAATCAGCGACGGCTGGCTCGACTTCGACATCGCCATCGCCACCACCGAGGCCATGAAAAAAGTCCGCACCCTCGCCCGCGTCCTCGGCCCGAAAGGCCTCATGCCCAACCCGAAGGCCGGCACCGTGACCGACGACATCGCCGCCGGCGTCAAGGCCGTCAAGGCCGGCCGCGTCGAGTTCAAGATGGACAAGACCTGCAACATCGGCGTCGGCATCGGCAAACGCTCCTTCACGCCCGCCCAGATCGCCGAAAACGCGCAGACCGTCATCACCGCCGTCGGCAAGGCCAAGCCCGGCTCGTTCAAGGGCCAGTATATCAAAACCGTCGCCCTGTCATCGAGCATGAGCCCCGGCATCCGCCTCGCCGCCACCGAGTATAACAAATTCTAAGGAGCCCGACCCAAATGAGAGCCGAAAAAAAATATCTTATCGCCGAGGTCGAGAACCACCTCAAAAAATCCGACTACGTCATCCTCGCCAACTACACGCAAGTGACCGTGGCCGAGGTCGCCGAACTCCGCGCCGGACTCGCCGCCGAAAACGCCGAGTTCCACGTGGTCAAGAACAGCTCGCTCAAGGTCGCGGCCAAGGCCCTCGGCCTGCCCGATATTGACGATGGACTCGCCGGCCCGACCGCCATCGTCGTCGGCGGCAAAAACCCCGCCGGCGTCGCCAAGGTCATCAAAAAATTCTTCGAGGACAAAAAGAAGCTGGAAATCAAACTCGGCGTCGTGGAGCGGAAAATCGTCACCGCCGACTTCCTCTCGAAAATCGCCGACCTGCCCCCGTTCGACACGCTGCGCGCGCAGTTCCTCAGCCTGCTCACCAGCAACGCCGCCGCCTTCGTCCGCGTCCTCGACGCCAGGGTCAAAAAAGCGGCCGGTGGCGAACCCGCGGTGCCCGCGCCCGCCGCCTGATCGCAACCGACAACCAAAATCTTTCCGCGCCGCCCTCGGCGCGGACCCGAACCATCAACCGTCCAACCGCTAGGGGATACGTCTCTTAAACGCCCGGCCCCGATTTTGCCGGCGCTAGCCGAGGACAGGAGATCCACCATGAGCAACATCACCAAAGAACAAGTCATCGAATGGCTGTCCGCGCAGCCCGTTCTCGAACTGGCCGGCCTCGTCAAGGAGCTTGAGGCGAAATGGGGCGTTTCCGCCGCCGTCGCCGTCGCCGCCGCGCCCGCCGCCGGAGCCGCAGCGCCAGCCGCCGAGGCGCAGACCGAGTTCACCGTCATCCTCGCCGCCGCCGGCGCGAACAAAATCGGCGTCATCAAGGAAGTCCGCGCCATCACCGGCCTCGGCCTCAAGGAGGCCAAGGACCTCGTCGAAAGCGCGCCCAAGCCCGTCAAGGAAAACGCCCCCAAGGCCGATGCCGAGGAAATCAAAAAGAAACTCGAAGCCGCCGGGGCGAAGGTCGAACTCAAATAACCACTTGCCGGTTAACGACGCAAAATCCTTCGCTTTTTCGGGACAGGCCGTGCTCCGCCGCGGCCTGTCCTTTGCCTTTTCTCCACACCGTTCTTCGTCCGCTTTGTCAGCAGCCGCCGCCCGTGCCTCCCGCGCGCCGCGCATGGCCCGCTGACCCCGCCCGTCATCCACGCCGGGCGCTGTTTGTCCACTTTCACTCAACCGGGAAAATCCATGGCCGACCGCACTAACTTCGGTAAACTCAAAGAAGTCATCTCACCGCCGAATCTGATCGAGATTCAGATCACGTCCTATCTGGACTTTTTGCAGAGAGGCGTGCCCGACCGGCAGCGCAAACCGCAGGGCCTCGAAGCCGTCTTCCGCGAGGTTTTCCCCATCGAGTCCTACGACGGGCGCCTCACGCTCGAATACGTCTCCTACAACCTCGGCGACCCGAAAAACTCCGAGGTCGAGTGCATCCGCGAGGGCGTCACCTATTCCGTCCCCCTCTACGTGAAACTCCGCCTCCGCGAGGAGGACTTCATCAAGGACGAGGAAATCTACATGGGCGAGATTCCCATGGTGACCGAGCGCGGCTCCTTCATCATCAACGGCGCCGAGCGCGTCGTCGTCTCGCAACTCCACCGCTCCCCAGGCATCGCCTTCGAGGTCACGCCGCACCCGAACGGCAAGCCGCTCCACTCCTTCCGCATCATCCCCGACCGCGGCACCTGGCTTGAGACCCAGTTCGACAACAACGACCTGCTCTACGTTTACCTCGACCGCCGCCGCCGCCGCCGCAAGTTCCTCATCACCACCCTGCTCCGCGCCATCGGCTACAGCTCCGACGTCGATCTCCTCAACCTCTTCTACGAAATCACGGACCTCAAGATCGCCAAGGCGCTCGACATGGAGAACGTCTCCACCCTCGTGCTCGTCGAGGACGCCATCGACGCCCAGCAAGGCGTCGTCCTCGCCCGCGCCTTCGAGCCGCTCACCAAGCAGATCGTCCGCACCTTCGAGAAACACGGCATCGCCGCCCTCCGCGTCATCGACACCGCCGTTGACGAAGGCGCCATCATCCGCGCCCTCAAAAAAGACCCGACCCGCAACGAAGAGGAAGCCCTCAAGGAAATCTACAAACGCCTCCGCCCCGGCGAACCCCCGACAACCGCCAACGCCAAGGCCCTCCTCAAACGCCTCTTCTTCGACCCCAAACGCTACGACCTCGGCCGCGTCGGCCGCTACAAGGTCAACCAGAAACTCGGCCTCAAGGCGCCCATCGAACAGCGCATCCTCGAAAGCACCGACATCGTCGCCGCCACCAAATACCTCGTCCGCCTCAAACGCGGCGAAGGCGTCGTCGATGACATCGACCACCTCGGCTCCCGCCGCGTCCGCACCGTCGGCGAACTCCTCGCCAACCAGTGCCGCGTCGGCCTCGCCCGCACCGAGCGCCTCGTCCGCGAACGCATGACGATGTATGACCAGAGCGTCGAGTCCCTCACGCCGCAAAAACTCATCAACCCCAAGGCCCTCACCACCGTCATCCGCGACTTCTTCGCCCGCTCCCAGCTCTCGCAGTTCATGGACCAGATCAACCCGCTCGCCGAGGTCACGCACAAGCGCCGCCTCTCCGCGCTCGGGCCCGGCGGCCTGAACCGCGAGCGCGCCGGCTTCGAGGTGCGCGACGTCCACCCCTCGCACTACGGCCGCATCTGCCCCATCGAGACGCCCGAAGGCCCGAACATCGGCCTCATCAACTCCCTCTCCACCTACGCCCGCGTCAACGAATTCGGCTTCATCGAAACCCCCTACCGCGCCGTCAAGGACGGCCGCGTGACCGACAAAATCGAATACCTCACCGCCGACCAGGAGGAGGGCAAAATCATCGCCCAGGCCAACTCCGAGCTCGACGACAAAGGCAACTTCGTCGGCAAAGTCACCGTCCGCCTGGACGGCGAATTCATCGAAGTCGCCGCCTCCGACGTCCACTACATGGACGTCTCGCCCAAGCAGGTCATCTCCATCGCCGCCGGCATGATTCCCTTCCTTGAGCACGACGACGCCAACCGCGCCCTCATGGGCGCCAACATGCAGCGCCAGGGCGTGCCCCTGCTCCAGACCGAGGCCCCCTTTGTCGGCACCGGCATCGAGGAACGCGTCGCCCGCGACTCCAAAATCGTGCAGGTCGCCGACGAGGCCGGCGTGGTCGCCTCCGTCGATGCCCGGCGCGTCGCCATCAGCCGCGATGGCGAACTCCCCCGCAACTTCGAGCGCAACCCCCGCACCGACGCCAAAAACGGCATCTACGTTTACGAACTGCGCAAATTCATGCGCTCAAACGCCAGCACCTGCTTCAACCAGCGCCCCATCGTCAAAAAAGGCCAGAAGGTCAAGGCCGGCCAGATCATCGCCGACGGCCCCTCGACCGACCAGGGCGAACTCGCGCTCGGCCGCAACGTCCTCGTCGCCTTCATGCCTTGGAACGGCTACAACTTCGAGGACGCCATCCTCATCTCCGAAAAAGTGCTCAAGGAGGACATCTTCACCTCGCTCCACATCCACGAATTCGAAGTCACCGCCCGCGACACCAAGCTCGGCCCCGAGGAAATCACCCGCGACATCCCCAACATCGGCGAGGACGCCCTCAGGAACCTCGACCACAACGGCGTCATCCGCATCGGCGCCGAGGTCAAGCCCGGCGACATCCTCGTCGGCAAAATCACGCCCAAATCCGAGACCGAACTCGCCCCAGAGGAAAAACTCCTCCGCGCCATCTTCGGCGAAAAAGCCGCCGACGTGAAGGACACCTCCCTCGTCGTCCCCTCCGGAGAAAGCGGCATCGTCATGGACGTGAAAGTCTCCAGCCGCGTCGATTTCGAAAAGGAAAAACTCTCCCCCTCCGACCGCCGCCGCCAGACCAAGCAAATCCAGGAGGAATACAAAACCCAGATCGACAAACTCCGCGAAGGCCTCACCGAGGCCCTCTCCAACATCCTCCTCGGCGAAAAAATCCCCCTCGACGTCGTCAACGGCCAGACCAGCGAAATCATCATCCCCGCCAACCGCAAAATCACCAAGACCCTCCTGCGCAAACTCGCCGCCGTCTCCAAGCACATCGAGATCGACCCCTCCCCGGTCCGCATCAAAATCATGGAGATCATCGGCAGCTACCAGTCGAAGTTCGACGAACTCGAAACCGACCGCGAACGCAAAATCGCCGGCATCGAAGCCGGCGAGGACAGCGGCATCGGCGCCATCAAGCAGGTCAAGGTTTACATCGCCACCAAGCAAAAACTCGAAGTCGGCGACAAAATGGCCGGCCGCCACGGCAACAAAGGCGTCGTCGCCAAAATCGTGCCCGAGGAGGACATGCCCTTCCTCCCCGACGGCACCCCCGTCGAAATCTGCCTCAACCCCCTCGGCGTCCCCTCGCGCATGAACGTCGGCCAGGTGCTCGAAACCCACCTCGGCTGGGCCTGCAAAAAACTCGGCATGAAAGTCGCCACCCCCGTCTTCGACGGCATCCCCGAGAAACAGGTGCGCAATTACCTGAAGGACGCCGACCTCCCCACCTCCGGCAAATCCGTCCTCTACGACGGGCGCACCGGCGAGCAAATCGACCAGCAGGTCGTCGTCGGCTACATCTACATGATGAAGCTCAACCACCTCGTCGCGCACAAAATCCACGCCCGCGCCGTCGGCCCATATTCGCTCGTCACCCAGCAGCCGCTCGGCGGCAAGGCCCAATACGGCGGCCAGCGCTTCGGCGAGATGGAAGTCTGGGCGCTCGAAGCCTACGGCGCCGCGCACACCCTCCAGGAAATCCTCACCGTCAAGTCCGACGACGTGCAGGGCCGCACCAAGATCTACGAATCCCTGGTCAAGGGCGACAACACCCTCCAGGCCGGCACGCCCGAATCCTTCAACGTCCTGATCAAGGAAATCCAGTCCCTCGGCCTCGACATCAAACTCAACCGCCGCGACGCCCTCGGCAACCTCAACGCCGCCGGCACGAACAGTTGAAATCAACAGACTGCCGTCACGCGGCTCTGTCGTAGCGCAGACAGTCAGACTGTCCCGCCGCTCGAAACCAAGTCCGCTTATACCGACTTGCAACCAAACCGCCGCCGCCGCCGGGCGGCGCGGCAAGCCGCGCCGTAAAAAGCAGCGACAGGCCGCCGCACTCCATAAAAGGCGGACGACCCAAGCGGCGGACGATAACCCAGGGATGGCGGCAGGTTTG
>JAITDF010000396.1 GCA_031282705.1 Opitutaceae bacterium
GTGCTCGATTCCGTTTTGAATGAAATCCCCACGCTCACGCTCGACGAGGATTCGCCCGTCGGCCTGAGAATGATGCAGCTGCGGAGCAAATGCTCCCCTCCGCACAACCTCGGCATCTTCGGCCGGCCCAAACACACTCGCATCTGATCCTGAAGTCCAACCCCGGTTGGGCAGGGTTGGGCAGGGCTGGACACGATTGGGCACGGATAAAAACCTTCCCAAAACGACGGTTTGAACCGGTGTCTGTCCGCGTCCTTCGCGGTTAAAAAAACGAACCATTGTTTTAGACAGAATGAACAGAATTTAATAGAATGAACGGAATGGATTATTTATTCTGTTAATTCTTCTTTATTCTGTTCATTCTGTCTAAAATGATGGCTTGTTTTTATTGAACAGAAGAAAACGAAGGGAACGAAGAAATCCTTTCATTTCATAGGTCTTCTTTGTTTTCACCTTCGTTGCCTTTGTTTCCTTCTGTTCAAAATAATGGTTTGTTTTCTTGCTTCAACTTAAACTTCCAACTCAAACCGCCGGCGAAGCCGGCCCGACGATATATGAATCCTATGAAACTGAAACTGAAAATGCTCCCCGCCGTCCTCCTCTCCGCGCTTGCGCTTGGCGCCGGCGCCGCCCGGGCCGGCGACCAGCCCGGCAGACAACTCTCGCCCTCGCTCCGCCCGGTCGAGGACACGCCCGGCCTGCCGCGCGTGTTCCTGATCGGCGATTCCATCTCGATGGGCTACACGCTCGGCGTCCGCCAGGAACTCGCGGGCAGGGCCAACGTCCACCGCCCGCCCACCAACTGCGGCTCGTCGGCGTCCGGCCGGCAAAACATCAAAAAGTGGCTCGGCGCCGGGAAATGGGATGTCATCCATTTCAATTTCGGGCTGCACGACATGAAGTATCTGAAGCCCGGGCGCCAGAACGTCCCGCCCGACCGCTATGAGCATAATCTCCAGGACATCGTGAAACAGCTCAAGGCCACCGGCGCCACGCTGGTCTTCGCCACCACCACGCCGGTGCCGGAGGCCGTGAAAAACGCGATCTACGAACGCATCCCGGCCGATGTCGGCCGTTATAATGAAATCGCGCTGCGCGTCATGAAGGAGCACGGGGTGCGCATCGACGATCTGCACGCCGTGGCAAAGTCCAACATCGCCGAATATCAAATCCCCAACGACGTGCATTTTAATAAAAACGGCAACGCCGCCTTCGCCAGGGCGGTGGCTGCCTCGGTGCTGGCCGCGCTGGAGTCCGGCGCCGCCGGCGGCGCCGGCGCCGGTTTGGAAGGAGCCGGGGGCCGGGCGCCAAGGGGGCCGGAAGCCGATGAAGACAAACCCGCCGCGCCCCGCGCCGACGACACCCCTCGCGCCGCCGCCGCGCCACGGGCCGACGCCGCGCCTCGTACCGCCGCCGGCGCGCCGCGCGTCGCCGGCGTGGAGCCGCGCGTGTGGCGGTGCGATTTTGACAGCGAGGCGCTCGGGCGCCCGATGCGCTTCATGGTGGTGCTGCCGGAGGGGGTGACGCCGGAAACCAAAACGCGCCGGCCGGTCATCTATTTTCTCCACGGGCGCGGGCGCAACGAGCGCACCCTGTTGCAGGACGGCGCGTGCCGGGCGCGCCTGCTCGCGTCGCCCTGCGCCATCGTCCTGCCTTACGCGCGCGAAGGCTGGTATATAAACTCGCCCGTGCAGGCGGAGGAGCGCCACGCCGATTATATTGACGAGGTCGTCGCGCTCTCGGCGCGGCTGTTTCCGCTGGGGGACGCCGCCGGCGCGCGCGCCATCGGCGGCTGGTCGATGGGCGGCTACGGGGCGATGTATACGGCGGTCCGCCGGCCCGGCGATTTCGCGGCGGTGGCCACCATCATCGGGCTGCTCGATTTTCCCGAGCCGAAGGAGGTGAACGGCGGCTACGCCGTGCCGCCGCGTTTTGGCGGCGAGCCGGCCGGGTGGGCGGAGCGCAATCCCATCCGCCGGGTGCGGGCGCTGCGCGGCGGCCCGGCCGTGCGCGTCGCCTACGCCACGCGGGCGCCGGAGACCGGGATGAACCGCCGGTTCATCGCGGCGGCGGAGGCGGCGGGCGTCGCGGTCGAGGTCGAGAGCATCGACGGCGGGCACACGTTTCCCGTCGTCCAGGCGTTGCTGCCGGGCACGCTGGCGTTTCTGGAACAGGCGCTGCGCGGGGCGCCGGCGGGTGCGGCCCAAAGCGGCGCCGCCTCCCAATAAATCGTTCTCGTTCTTCGTTCTCGTTCTCTTTCTCTTTCTGGGTGAGATTGGGGGAGAAAGAGAAAGAGAAAGAGAAAGAGGAAAGAGAGAGAACGAGGAACGAGGAACGAGAACGAGAACGAGAACGATTTGTGATGGTGTGGCACACGCGAGGGGCGCCGGGGCATTAAGCGCGTTTGACTCGCCCGCCGAATCGTCCCATGCCGTTTGTATGGCTTCCAAGACCGTTATAGAACTGCTCCCCCGCTACCAGCGCGTGCGCCTGGAGCTGGAACAATTTCTCCTGGAACAGCCTGTCGGCGCGAAAATCCCGACCGAGCGCGAACTCATCAAAAAATTCGACATCAGCCGCGTCACGGCGCGCAAGGCGCTGCAATCGCTCCGCAACGACGGCACGCTTGAATCCACGCCGGGGCGCGGCACGTTTCTGGCCCGCCACCCGGCGCACCCGACCGCCGGGCTGCTGCAAACCCGCGTCGTCGGCCTGCTCGTGCCGAACGCCACCGAGCCCATGGTCGGCGGCATCGTGCGCGGCGTCGAGGCCGAGGTCACGCGCCGCGGCTACCACATGCTGCTCTCGCACGACCACAACGACCCCGAGCTCCAGATCACGCAACTGGGCAAGATGATGGACGCGCAGGTCGCCGGCATCCTCCTTTATCCCGACCGGTTCGTGACCGAGCGGCGGGAGTTTCTCGTCCTGCTCAAGGAACTGAAAAAACGCGGCATCCCGCTCGTCCTGCTCGACCGCTACATCGCGGGCCTGGATTTTTCGTGCGTGATGACGGACAACGTCCAGGGCATGTATCAGCTCACCGAGCACCTGATTTGCTGCGGGCGCCGCCGCCCGGCGCTGGTCGGGTTCTGGCCGAGCAACACCGTGCACCGCGACCGCCGCCGCGGGGTCGTCGAGGCGCTGCGCGACCACGGCCTGGGCCCCGAGCCCGTGCTCGAATGCGAGATCGGCGGCGACCGCGATTTCTTCGAGGCGGCCCGCGAGGTCGTCGCCGGCTGGGTGAAGGGCCTGCGCGCCGCCCGGCTGCCGTTTGACAGCATCATCTGCATGTTCGACCTGCTCGCCTTCGGCGCGTTCACCGCCCTGCGCGAGGCCGGCCTGCGCGTGCCCGACGACGTGGCGCTCACCGGCTACGACAATTTCGACTCGCAGGTTTACCGCTCGCTCGGCCTGCAACTCACCAGCGTGCAGCAGCCGCTCGACGACGAGGGCGCCACCGCCGCGGGCATGCTCATCGACCGCATCGAGGGCAAGCCGCGCCCGGACCGCGCCAGCCACATCCTGCTCCCGCCCAAGCTCGTCATCCGCACCTCCTGCGGCGCCACCGGCGCGGCCGTGGAGCCGGTGAAATCCGTCATGCCCGCGTAACGCCCGCCCCCCCTCCTCTCTTTCTCTTTCCTCGTTCTCGTTCTCGTTCTCGTTCTCGAACTGCCGCGAAAACAGAAAAATAGAAAAACGAAAGGAATAAAAGAGAGAACGAGAACGAGGAACGAGAACGAGGAAAGAGAAAGATAAACTGATGGGACGCAGTCGGCAGATTTTGGCAGGGCGGTCTCGCCGAGACCG
>JAITDF010000416.1 GCA_031282705.1 Opitutaceae bacterium
TTCCGATCTTCGTTTATCGTTCTTTTCTCCTTCCTCTTTCTTCTTTCGTCAGGAGTGGGCCGGGGGAAAGAAAACGAAGAACGAAGAACGACGGACGACGGACGACGGACGAAAACGGACGTTTCCGCGTAACAACAGTCACGCAAAAGCCGCGAAACGCCCCCGCCACCGGGAAAAAGCGCGCACCCACCGAAGAAAGGTGCGCACCAACCCAGGAAAGGTGCGCACCAACCGGGGAAAGGTGCGCACCAATCCGGGAAAGGTGCGCACCAATCGGGAAAAGGTGCGCACCCGGCGGACATTGGTGCGCACCAATCCAGGAAAGGCGCGCACCAATCCAAGAAAGGTGCGCACCAATCCAAGAAAGGCGCGCACCAATCCAGGAAAGGTGCGCACCAATCCCCGATTGGTGCGCACCAATCGTAAAAACGGGCGCCCCTTTCGTCCGTTTTCGTCCATCGTCCATCGTCCATCGTCCATCGTTCTTCGTTCGTCTTTCGTCTTTCGTCAGGTGCGGGCCGGGGGAAAGAGGAAAAAGGAAAGAGAAAGAGAACGAGAACGAGAAAGAGCATGGACGCCCCCGCCTCCCCCCGCTAATAACATCCCCCGAAATCTGTTTTCGCACTCCGCGCACTCGCACTCCGCGCAACCTCGCCTCCGTTCCCGCCCGCCCGCCCGCTCCCCGGGCCGCGGCCGGCGCCCCCTCTCCCATGCCCGCCGAAAAACTCATCAACCGGTTCATGCCAGGGCTGGCCGCGCTGCGGCATTACCGGAAAGACTGGCTGCCCGGCGACCTGTCCGCCGGACTCTCGGTCGCGGCCGTGCAAGTGCCGGTGGCCATCGCCTACGCGCAACTCATCGGGCTGCCCGCGGAAGCCGGGCTGCATTCGTGCATCCTGCCGATGCTGCTCTACGCGCTCGTGGGCGGGTCGGGGCGGCTGCAAGTCGGGCCGGAGGCGGCCACATGCCTCATGGCCGGCGCGGTGCTGGCGCCGCTGGCGGCGGCGGACCCCGGGCAAAAGGCCGCGCTGTGCGCGATGCTCACCCTCATGGTCGGCGCGTGCTCGATTCTGGCCGGCGTGCTGCGGCTCGGCTTCGTGGCCAGTTTTCTTTCGCGCCCGATCCTCCTCGGCTTTCTCAACGGCATCGGCCTGAGCCTCATCGCCGGGCAGCTGACAAAAATCCTCGGCTGCGCCGCCCCGCGCTCCGGGGCCCTCGGCGCGTTTTGGGAGACCCTCGGGCGGCCGGGCGGCATCCACTGGCCGACGCTGGCCACGGGGCTGCTCGCCCTGGCGCTCATCGCCGGGCTGCGGCGGCTGCGCCCGCGCTGGCCCGCGCCGCTGCTCGCGATCGCGGCCGCCGCGCTCGCGGCCTTCCTGTTTCACCTCGACCGCCAGGGCGTGGCGCTCACCGGGCGCATCGAGGCGCGCCTGTCCCTGCCGCGCCTGCCCCCCGCCGGCGCCGACCCCGCCTCGCTGGCGCGCCTGCTGCAAGGCGCGGCGAGCATCACCGTGGTGGCGTTTTGCAGCGGGATGCTCGCCGCGCGCGGCTTCGCCGGCAAAAACGACCGCGCGCTCAACCCCAACCACGAATTCGCGGCGTTCGGCGTGGCCGACATCGGCTCGGCGCTCTGCCAGGGCTTCCCCGTCGGCGGCGCCGCCTCGCGCACCGCGGTCAACGCGCTGGCGGGCGGGCGCAGCCACCTTGCCGGCGCGGTCGCGGCGCTGGCCGTCGCCGGCGTGCTGCTCTGCCTCGCCAGGCCCCTCTCCTGGGTGCCCGCGCCCGCGCTGGGCGCGGTGCTGGTCGTGGCCGGGGCCGGCGTGCTCGACCTGCGCGCGCTCCGGCTGGTGCGCCGCGCGAGCCGCTTTGAGTTCTGGCTGTCCATCGCCACCACGGCCGGCGTGCTCACGGTCGGCGTCCTGCCCGGCATCATCTTCGCCATCGCGCTCACCCTGCTGCGCACCCTCCAGCTCCTCTACCGCCCGGCGGACGTCGTCCTCGGCTGGAAACGCGGCGTGGACGCGCAAGTGGACGCGCGCCTCCACCCCGACGCGCGCACCGTCCCCGGCGTGGTCGTCTATCGCTTCGACGCCCCGCTCCTCTTCTTCAACGCCGACTATTTCAAGGAACGCGTCCTCAAACTCGTCGAAGAGCAAAAAGCGCCCGCCGCGGTCCTCTTTGTCGCGGAAATGGTCGGGCAGACCGACGTGACCGGCCTCGAAACCCTCCGGGAACTCTGCGCCACCCTGCGCGCGCGCGGCGTCACCCTCGCGCTGGCGCGCCCGCACAAAGGCTTCCGCACGGCGCTCGAACAATCCGGCGTGCTCAACGAAATCGGCCCCCGGAACCTCTTCACCTCCGTGCGCACCGGCATGCAACACTTCCGGCAACTCCGCAAACAGGCGGCAGCGAAAGCCCTTGCGGCGGCGCGCGAAACCAGGGCGCGCGAAACCGCGGCGCGCGCGGCCGCGGCGGAAAACCGGTAAACTTTCGGCGCCGGCCGCTGTCTGTTTCGGGAGCCTGTTTTTAAGAATCGACTTGAACCGGCTTATGCCGGTTCAAGTCGATTTCCAAACCGGGCCAGGCCGGCCTCCTCCCGGCCCCGGCCCTCCCTCCGCCAATCGTGAAAACCCGCGCCGCCACCACCGCCGCCGCCGCCACCACCACCGCCGCCGCCCTCGCCGCCGCCGCCCTGCTCCTGCTGGCCGGCTGCGCCAGCACGCCGCCGCCCCCCCCCGGCACCCCGGCCGGCGACCCGATCGCGGACGGCCGGGCCCGCCTGGCCGCCGCGCCCAAGAAAGACAAAGTCCTCCACCAATACCGCCTCGCCGCCACCACGCTGCGCCGGGGCGAACCCGCCGAGGCGAAAGCCCTCCTCGACGACGCCCTCATGACCGCCGCCGCCAACTACGGCAACGTCAACGCCGAAGCCGCCAAGTCCCGCCGCATGTTCCGCCGCGAATCCGACAAACCCTTCATCGGCGAACCCTACGAACGCATCATGGCCAACTACTACCGCGCCATCCTCTACTGGCGCGACGGCGAACCCGACAACGCCCGCGCCCTCCTCCGCACCGCCGCGCTCCTCGACAGCGACACCGGGGAAAAAACCTACGCCGCCGACTACGTGCTCTGCGACTACCTCGACGGCCTCGCCACCGCAAAACTCGGCGGCGACGGCTCCGACGCCTTCGCCCGCGCCGCCGCCAGCGCCCGCGCCCAAGGCCGCCCCGCCCCCCCGCCCTGCGACCCCGCGGCCAACGTCCTCCTCTTCGTCGAATTCGGACACGGCCCCCGCAAAACCGCCTCCGGCCAATACGGCGAAATGCTCCGCTTCCAGCCCGGCCCCGCCACCGCCGCCGCCGCCCGCCTCGAAATCGCCGGGCGCGCCATCGCGCTCCCGGCCTACGACGACCTCTATTTCCAAGCCACCACCCGCGGCGGCCGCGTGATGGACCACATCCTGGGCAACAAAGCCGTCTTCAAAACCGGCGCCGACACCGTCGGCGACGCCGCGCTCGCCGGCGCCTACATCGCCGCCCGCGGCCACGGGGAGGACTCCGGCAAGGCCGCCCTCGCGCTCGCCACCGTGGGCCTGATCGGCAAACTCACCGCCGCCGCCACGACCCCCGCCGCCGACACGCGCCAATGGGACAACCTCCCCCGCTACCTGGGCTTCCACGCCCTCCGGCTCCCGCCCGGCGACCACCCGGCGACGCTCACCTTTCTCGACGCCGCCGGCCGCCCCCTCGCCGCCCTCACCCAACGCTTCACCATCACCGTCGCCGCCCCCCCGCCCCCCGGCGAAGCCCCGCGCGACACGATCATCCACCGCAGCGAGCTGACGCAGTAAGCCCGCCTCCCGGTCTGCGCTGCATGGCGCTCCCGCGCCGGAGTCCGACGTACCGCAGACTTCCAAGTCTGCCTCAAACCCCGCGCCTGCTTGCGGGTTCGTTTCCGGGCTCGGGCTCCTTGCGGGCCTCCGGCCCGGAAGCAGGTTTGGAAACCTGCGGTACATGGCGCTGCCGCACCGGGCGGCGGGCGGGCGCGGGTGCTCAGCCGCGGCGGATTTCGGAGCCGCGGA
>JAITDF010000461.1 GCA_031282705.1 Opitutaceae bacterium
GCAGGTTTCCAAACCTGCTTAAAAACTCACGCTTGGCCGCGAACCCGCAATCAGGCATGAGCTTCGGAGCAGACTTGGAAGTCTGCGGTACGTCAGAGCCGCGTAACATCAGTTAATAAAAACCCAAGCCCCGAAGGGGCGGCAGCGCGCGCGCCGTTCGCGTCATCGCATTTCCCCGCCCTTCCCTCGCTGCCGCCCTTGTCAGGCTTTTCGCTGCCGCCCTTGCAGGGCTCGTTTTTTCTTGATGGATTCCGTGGGTTCCTCGCTGCGCTCGTCACCCACGGCTAAATGCTGACGCCCCTCCGGGGCTAAAACGCCGCGCTTGTCACCCACGGCCAAGGGCTGACGTCCATCCAAGGCTGAAAAGGTCAATCGCTGTTCCCGCTGCGCGGAGGCGCGATGTGAAATCCATTCAAAACAGCGACGAACCTCAGAGTTTAAGTTTGGGCCGCCGCGCGATTCCCCCGCCGTGCGCCGCGCACCGAAGCCGCGCTTGCAAACGCCCGTGCGCCGTGCCACGTTTCACCGCCTTCCATGGCGCTCCCGTTTTTTTCCAAAGACAAAAACCCGATCCTCAACCGCTGCCGCGATGATTACGCGACCCGCATGAGGTTGAAATACGCGCCCTACTACCGCGTCATCGACGCCCAGCAAGGCCCGTGCATCACCGCCGGCGGACGCGACATGATCATGCTCGCGAGCAACGACTACCTCGGCCTCTCCTTCCACCCCCGCGTCATCGAAGCCGGCCGCGCCGCCATGCTCAAGTGGGGCGCGAGCCCCACCGGCGCCCGCATCGCCAACGGTTCGCGCGCCTACCACATCGAGCTTGAGGAACGCCTCGCCGCGTTCCTCGGCCGCGAGGCCTGCCACGTCCACTCCGCCGGCTACCTTTCGTGCGCCGCCGCCGTCGCCGCCTTCGCGCGAAAGGGCGACGTCATCCTCGCCGACAAAAACATCCACTCCAGCCTCTGGGACGGCATCCGCCTCTCGCACGCCGCCTGCGAGCGCTTTTCGCACAACAACCTAGCCGACCTGCGCGACATCGCCGCCTCGCTCGCCCCCGCCGTGCCGAAAATGCTCGTCGTCGAAGGCGTTTACCCCATGGAAGGGCACATCGCGGACCTCCCCGGCATCATCGGCGCCGCCAGGGAGCACCACTGCTTCACCGTGCTCGACGACGCGCACGGCTTCGGCGTCCTCGGCCGGCAGGGCCGCGGCACCCTCGACCACTTCGGCCTCAACGACGACGTGGACGTCCTCTGCTGCTCGCTCTCCAAGTCGCTCGGCAGCACGGGCGGCTTCGTCGCCGCCTCGCGCGACCTGATCGAATACCTGCGCACCCACTCGAAGCAGACGATTTTCAGCGCCGCGCTCAGCCCCTCGCAAGCCGCGTGCGCGCTCGCCGCTCTCGACCTCATGCAAACCGAGCCCTGGCACCGGGAGCGCCTCTGGGCCGGCACGCGCCGCTACCGCGACATGCTCCACGGCCTCGGCCTCGACACGTGGGGCAGCGAGACCCCGGCGATCCCGATCGTGCTCGGCAGCAAGGAGCGCGTGTATCGTTTCTGGCAGGCGCTGCTGGAGAAAGGCGTGTTCACCATCATGGCGATCGCCCCCGCCGTGCCGCCGGGCAGGGACCTCATCCGCACGGCGATTTCCGCGATGCACACCGACGAGCACCTCGACCGCATCGCCGACGCCATGTCCTACGCGGTGAAAAAACTCTGAGCGCCCGCGCGGCCATTTTCCGGTTTGTCTTTTTTCCGTTGGACGTCCCATGAGCAATCCCGCGCACCCGGCAATGCCGCTGCTGCGCGCCGCCGCCGCCGGCGCGCCCGCCTTCCCGCGCTTCCGGCAACATCCGGGGAAAATCCGCATGATGCTCGCGGCCCTGGGTTCGGTAATGTTTCTGGCTTTCGGGGGCTGTTTCCCAAAGCCGGTGAGAAAGCCGCCATCCACTCTCGGCGCGCTCGCGCCGGGAGCCGCCGGCGATCCGGTCAACCGCGTGATAATCCCGGAAACAAACGGCGATGCCGCATACCTCGTTCTTGGGGCATACGATGGTGAGGGTAACGCCGGAAGCATTTTGCTGCTGCGCGAGCGCCTGGTGGATGCCCGGGTTGTTTTCAACAGCCAGGCCGGCTCTCCTTACTACGGCGGCAGCGCGCTGGACCGTTGGTTGAACACAGTCTTTTGGGAGCAACTCTCCGGGGAGGTCCGGTCGCTGGTTTCGGAAACGACGATTGAAGTCACGGCCAGGTCGAGCGTGTGGCTTGCGGGACGGGACAGGGAGTTTATCGCCCGGAAGGTTTTTGCCCTTTCGATGGTCGAGTGCGGCTTCAAGCCGGACAGAACCCCTTTGGTTGAAGGCCGCCCCATTCCCTGTCTTTCAGATGCGAAGAACCGGGTGGCCATAAGCGACGGCGAACCGCTGTCCTGGTGGCTGAGAACTCCCGACACCCGCAATCCTTTGGCATGGGTCATCAGCCACAATGGCATGTATGACATTGCGCAAATAGACGGCGGGATGGGGGTCAGGCCGGCATTCTGCCTGAATGCGGGTTTGAAAGTTGTCGCCACGGAGATGGATGGGCGGGCTGCATACCGGCTGTCCCAATGACTTGGATTTTTTGGAAGCAGACTTGGAAGTCCGCGCTACGTCAGGCCGGCGGCGCGTTTCCGGACGCCGCCATGTGCCGCACGTGGTTTCTTATGCCCGCGAGGCATTCAGCCGTGACCTGCCGGCGCGCGAGGTTTCCACCCGATATCCGGCCGGACGGCCAGATCCCCCTTTCCAGAAATTCCCGCTTGAGGACCTTCCAGTCCCTCAGGGTGACAAACAAATGCCCGTCATTGTCCGTGACCGGCGCGAGCATTTTTTCCGGAATCCGGATTATATTTTCGCAGGAAAGATACGCCAGCGCGTTGAGGGTGACGAACGGGCGGGCGTCCTCAAGGGTCGTCGCGGGCCGCGCCTGCCCGCCCCGCATGTAGCGGCAGTAGTCGAGGTGATTGCTCAACGGAGGCTCCAGCGCGGGCTGCGCCATGAACTCCTCGCGACCGCCGGCCCATTTGATCCGGCAGCCCTCTCCGACCACGTAGTCCAGCGCGGCCTTTTCGCATTCGATTCTTTCGCAATGGCGGTTCCCGCGCGGGCCGGCATGGGAAAAGGCAAAACGCACCGGCACGCCGCCGGCCAGCGTCTCGACAAAAAACGTGTCGGCCCCCTCGATCGCGTTGACCCTGTATAATTCCGCCTGCGTCACGCCGGGCCCGCCCCACGAGAAAAAGGAGCCTTTCCCGACCCAGAACAACATGTTGTGCACGAAGTGCGCGAGCGCGTTGCCGAAGCACGAATCGAGCACCATGTGCCCGTCCGCGAACAGCCGTCCGGTCCAGGACGCCCGCCCGAAATAATCCACCGGCCGCCCCCACAACGCCCAGGCGCCGGCGCGTTTGATCCGGCCAAACCCGCCGTCAAGCAGCCGCTGTTTCAGCCGCGCCCGCAAGGGCTCGATGATGTCGTTGAAGCCGACGAAGGTCGAACGCCTCGCGCCGCGCTCGACCGCGAGCATCGTTTCAAACTCCGCGGGATCGAGCGTCGGGGGTTTTTCCAGATAACAAGCCACGCCCGCCTCGACACACGCGCGATGCATCTCCGCGTGCAGCGGAATCGGCGTGCAGACCACCACCTCGTCGAGCCCGCGCGCGCAGGCACCGAGCATCTTGCGGTAATCGGTGAACACCCGCACCCCGCGCCCGGCATAATCCCACTCCGCCATCCGCCCGGCGAAATTCTCCGGCCTGGGGTCGCAGGCGCACACCTGCCGCGCCAGCCCCATGCGCTCCATGTCCAATACCGCCTTGTGGTGCAGGCCCGCGTAACCGCCCATGCCGATGATGCCGATGCGTATGGGGGCGCTCATGAAACGGGGATGGATGCGCGGTTGCGTGTTGTCATGCCTTGCGGAGAAATTGAAGCGGCGGCCATGCTGGCCGCGTGGCGGCGCGGGTAAACAGGCTGGAAGGTGATCAGTTCACCCCGCCGCCCCCGTCTCCTGCGGAGACCCAAAGTGGTGCCATCCCGCCTTTATCGTTCTCGTTCTCTTTCTCTTTCCTCTTTATCTTTATGGCACCCCGCCATTTTGAATGGATTTCACATCGCGCCGCCGCGAAGCGGAGACGGCGATTGACCTTTTCAGCCCTGAAGGGATGGCGGCGTTTCAGCCCCGGAGGGGCGGCAGCGGGGCGGCTTCACTGTCTCTCTACATAACTGATGTTACGCGGAAGCGTCCGTGCCTTGGGAAGGACGGCCTCCGTGCCGTTCGTGCCGCGGTGGTTTTGCGAAAATGGGAGAAATGGGAGTTATGGGAGGTATGGGAGTTATGGGAGGCATGGCGTTCTTCAGGGTGCCATGCCTCCCATAACTCCCATTTCTCCCATTTCTCCCATTCTCCGAACCACCGCAGCACGAAGGCCAAGCCCCAAACGCTCCCGCGTAACATCAATACATAAGCGACGGTTCTGACTGTAACCCCGCGTTTCATTTGTTGCCGCGGGCGGACGCATTAGGGAGATGCGCCATGCGTTTTTTCCTGTGCATCCTCTGTGCGTCGGGATTCGTGCAAACGGCCCCCGCCTTTGCCGCCGCCCCGCTTTCGCTCTCCAGCGCCGATTGGACGGTGAAAATCGACCCGGCGAGCGGCGCGCTTGTCGAAATCCGCAATGCCCGCGACCCCCGGTCGTTTAATTTTTTGCGCGAGCCGGGGCGCTGGGAGGGCCGCAAGTGGGTCGCGGACACGGCGGGCGCCGCCGCGGCGCAGGGCGGGCACTGGGGCCTCGTCGAAACCGCGCAGACCGGGATGCTCCATGCCGCGCAAACGCGCCGGCCCGCCCCCGGCATCGTGGAATCCGAATACATTTCGCCCGTGCTCACGGTCACGGTGCGGCGCGAACTCGACGCGGCGGCCGGCACGCTCGGCGAAACCTGCACGTTCAAAAACACCGGGCAGCTCGACCTCTCGCTGCCGCGCGGCTCGGTGGCGGTCACCGCGCCGTTGTTCGACCAGTATCCCGACGCGCGGCGCAGCCTCGCCGCCCGCTGTCACGCGCACCTCTGGATGGGCGGGCATTCCGCGTGGATAAACGCGATGCGCATGGACGCGAGCCCGCCGCATCTCGGCCTCGTCGTCACCGCCGGCGCGCTCGACGCCTACAGCCAGCGCGGCGGCACGCTCGGCGACCGCGGCACGTTTTTGCTGCACCCGGCGGCGATGACAATCCCGTCCGGCCAGTCGCGCACGCTCTCCTGGAAACTTTTCTGGCACGACGGCTGGGACGACTTTTTCGCAAAAGCGCGCAAGCTCGGCGGCCAGTTTGTGCAACTCTCCGCGCGCAACCACACGGTGATCGCGGGCGGGCCGGTCGAGGTGACGGCGGCGGGGCCGGAGATGATGCTGTCAACCGCCAGGCTTTCATCCGGCGGGGAATCCGTCGGATTCGAGCGCGCCGGCGGGATGACGATTTTCGCGCGCATCCCCACGACGCCCGGAAGCCACGGCGGGCGGCGCGTCGAGCTCGCCTACGGCCCGGACAACACCCTGCGCACCTGGCTTGTCGCAAACGTCGTGCCGCCGCCGCGCGAGCTCATCCGCCGCCGCGTCGAATTTATTGTGCGCCACCAGCAGCGCCGCGCGCCGGGCGACCCGCTCGACGGCGCGTATCTCGGCTACGACAACGAGACCGGAAAACAGGTTTACGCGGCGCGCCCCTCCGACCACAACGCCGGGCGCGAGCGCGCGGGCATGGGCGTGCTTTGCGCGATGTGGCTGCCGCTGTGCGAAGACGCCGCGTTCCGCGCCTGCCTCGCGGAAAGCCTCGCGCGCCACGCGGCCTTCGTGGCCCGCGAACTGGAGGACGATGACGGCACGGTTTACGGCGGCATCGGGCGCGAGGATTCCAGGCGCCTTTATAATTTCCCGTGGGTCGCGCGCTTTCACCTCGCCATGTTCAAGGCGACCGGCGAGGGCTGCCATCTTGACCGCTTTGTGCGCATTGTCCGCCGGTTTTACGAGCGCGGCGGCGCGGCGTTTTATCCGATCGGCATGCCGGTGCTCGACGGCCTGGAGACGCTCGCGCAGGCCGGCCCGCCGCGCGCGGCGGAGCACGCGGAGCTGCTGGAAAAATTCCGCGCCCATGCCGGCGCCATGCTGAAAACAGGAAAAGACTATCCGCCGTCCGAGGTGAACTACGAGCAGTCCATCGTCGCGCCCGCGGTGCAGTTTTTGCTGGAGATGCATCATGCGACGGGCGGGCGCGAATACCTCGACGGCGCGCGCGGGCAGATGCCGTTCGTCGATGCGTTCAACGGACGCCAGCCCGACCATCATCTGCATGAAATCGCCATCCGCCACTGGGACGATTTCTGGTTCGGCAAGCTTGGGCTCTACGGCGACACGTTCCCGCACTACTGGAGCGGCCTCACGGGCCTGGTCTTCGCGTATTACGCAAAGGCGCTCGACGATTCCGGCGAGGCCGCAAGCCGGCTCGCGCGCGCCGGGGCCGCGGTCATGAACAACCTCTCGCTCTTCACGCCCGACGGCCGCGGCTCGGCGGCGCACCTGTATCCATTTTCGACCAACGGCGTGCGCGCCGCGCGCGACGACCCCTGGGCCAACGACCAGGATTGGGCGCTCGTGCATTTGTTATTATTGGAGGAGATCACGCGGCGCGGGCCATGAAAACGAGCCGGCGCGGGAGCGCCAACGTACCGCAGGTTGTCGGACTGTCGCTTCGCTCGGAACCAAACCTGCTTCCGGGCCGGAGGCCCGCAAAAGGCCCGCGGCAGGTGCGAGCTTTTTTATCCCGCTGTTCCCTTTTCTCTCCAAACTGAATTTTCAGCGGTTCCCCTTGCAGCCGCCCTTGTCATTCCCCGCTTGACTCCGCGCCGGCGCGGGCGCTACGTGTCGCCCCCATCCAAATGCGTTACTTCGCACAGGCGCTGCTTCGACTTATCGAGACGCACGATCCATGAGGGTCGCGTGAGCGGCTGATCGTGCGTCATGGGTTCCCGCCTGTCCCCCGCCCGCCGCGGTTTTGCGGCGTCCGCCCGTCCGTCCCGCCCAGTCATCCTTAATTTTCCGCATTTGAAAAATCGCCTCCATGCAACCCGCTCCCATCACCAAATACCAGCCGTTCCCCCCCGTCGATCTGCCCGACCGGCAGTGGCCCGGCCGCACCCTCACCCGCGCGCCCGCGTGGTGCAGCGTTGACCTGCGCGACGGCAACCAGGCCCTCGCCCAGCCCATGAGCGTCGAGGAAAAACTGGAGTTCTTCGACCTGCTCGTGCGCATCGGCTTCAAGGAGATCGAGGTCGGCTTCCCCTCCGCCTCGCAGATCGAGTTCGACTTCTGCCGCCGCCTCATCGACGAAAAACGCATCCCCGGCGACGTGGCGGTGCAGGTGCTCGTGCAATGCCGCGAGGACCTCATCCTCCGCACCTGCGAAGCCGTGCGCGGCGCGGAAAACGTCATCCTCCACTTCTACAACTCCACCTCGCCCAAGCAGCGCGAGTATGTGTTCGGCAACGCCACCCGCGACGCCGTGCGCGGCATCGCCGTGCACGGCGCGCAATGGGCCTGGCGGCACTCGCGCCCGCTCGCCGGTGCCGGCGCGCGCGTGCGCGCCGAATACACGCCGGAGAGCTTCACCAGCACCGAGCTCGATTTCGCGCTCGAAGTCTGCGAGGCCGTCTCCGACGTCTGGCAGCCGACGCCGGAGAACAAGATCATCATCAACCTGCCCGCCACCGTCGAATACGCCACGCCCAACGTCCACGCCGACCAGATCGAGTGGATGTGCCGCCGCCTCACGCGCCGCGACGCGACCATCGTCTCGCTGCACACGCACAACGACCGCGGCACCGGCGTCGCCGCCACCGAGCTGGCCCTGCTCGCCGGCGCCGACCGCGTCGAAGGCACCCTCTTCGGCAACGGCGAGCGCACCGGCAACCTCGACATCGTCACCGTCGCGCTGAACCTCTACACGCACGGCATCGACCCGCGCCTCGACTTCGGCGACATCAACGCCATCCGCGACCTCTACGAACGCCTCGCCAGGCTCGAAGTCCACCCGCGCCACCCCTACGCCGGCGAGCTGGTCTTCACCGCGTTTTCCGGCTCGCACCAGGACGCCATCAAAAAATCCTGGCCGCACCAGCGCCCCGGCCGCCCGTGGGACACGCTCTACATCCCCATCGACCCCGCCGACCTCGGGCGCAGCTACCGCGCCATCATCCGCATCAACTCGCAATCCGGCAAAGGCGGCGTCGCCTACGTGCTTGAGCACGAGTTCGGCTACCAGCTGCCGAAACCCATGCACAAGGAAATCGGCAAAATCGTAAACGACATCGCCGACGCGCGCGGCACCGAGCTGTCCTCGGCGGACCTGCTGGGGATTTTCAAGGCCGAATACCTCGACCGCGCCGCGCCCGTGGCCATCGACAGCTTCAAGACCCGGGAAAAGGACGGCGTGGTGAAATGCGACGCCGGCGTGCGCATCGACGGCGCGCCGCAGAAACTCGCCGCCGCCGGCAACGGCCCGATCGACGCCTTTGTGCGCGCGCTCGGCGCAACCGCGCTGCCGCGCTTCGAGGTGCTCGGCTACTCCGAGCACTCGCTGGGCAAAGGCGCCGAGGCCCGCGCCGCGGCCTACATCCAGATCAAGACCGCCCGCGGCGACCACTACTTCGGCGTCGGCATCGACACGAGCATCGAGCTCGCCTCGATCAAGGCCGTCGTGAGCGCCCTCAACCGCGCGCTCGACAAAAAGCAGTAGCGAGTAGCGGGTAGTGAGTAGCGGGTAGTGAGTAGTGAGTAGTGAGTAGAAAAGCCCACGCCATCCGCGCCCTTTTCACCATTCCTCCCATTGCTCCCATATCTCCCATATCTCCCATAACTGATGTTACGCAGTCGGCAGATTTTGGTAGGGCGGTCTCGCCGGGACCGCCGTCGTTTGCCTCGTGGTTCTCGCGGCGGTCTCGGCGAGACCGCCCTACCAAAACTGGCCGCCGCGTAACATCAGTGTCATAACAGCAATACATTCCGCCATTCAAGCAGATTTTCAACTGCGGAATTTAGGACCAAGGAACACCAGCCGGACCTGTTCGGGGAAAAGCTCTCGTGCGGCGGCTTCGCAGCCAATCCACTGCGACTGTGGCTGTGCGCGCTGGCCTATACGCTGATGGAAAGACTGCGCGCAGTGGCACTCAAGGGCAGTGAACTGGCGCGGGCGACCCTGCAAACCATCCGGCTCAAAGTCTTGAAACTGGCCGCGCGGGTGGAAACCACCGTGAGGAGAATCCGGGTGCGCCTGGCCGGTGCGAGCGCGGCCTTTGCCGTGTTCGCGCACGCGCACGGACGCTTGCGAAGGGAGAGAATTAGGGACGGGAGAGAATTAGGAGAATTAGGGACAGGTTAAAAACGCCATTTGCGCCGGTGGCGCGGTGGATTCGGAAAAACGTCGCCGCCGGTGAAACGGTGTATGTGGCGCCAAACTACGATTTATACTCCCTGATGTT
>JAITDF010000476.1 GCA_031282705.1 Opitutaceae bacterium
GACAATACACGCCGAGACCGCCGCGAGCACCACGAGGCAAACGACGGCGGTCTCGGCGAGACCGCCCTACCAAAAGCCTGGCCGCCGCGTAACATCAGTTACGGAAGCCGGCGCGCCCAGTCGCCGCCGCGCCTGCGCCGCTCCCTTTGGAATTTTGGGATTTGGGATTTTTTTGGGATTTGGGATTTGAAATTTGGGATTTAAAATTTCCTGCCTTGGAATTTCTCCACGCTCTTACGGGCGTCCCGCCCGCCTCCCCAATCCAGCCTCCGCCGGCACCGACGCCACCGGCCGCAAAAACACACCTTTGCGCGCTTTCTGCGTTGAGCCGCGCAAATGCGGGCCCAGTGTTTTTCACCTTCCCGCGTTTCACTTCCTCCGCGTTTCACTTCCTCCACGTTTCATTTTCCTCCAACGTTTCATTTCCTCCGCGTTTCACTTCCACGGCATTTCGCCTTCGCCCATTCCACCTTCCGCATTTCACCGCCTCCGCCTTTCACCTTCACCGTGCCCGATCTGCTGTTCACTCTTCACTCCACCTTTGGCTATCCGGAATTCCGGCCGCTCCAGCGCGAAATCATCGAGGCCTCGCTGGCCGGCCGCGATGTCTTCGCGCTGCTGCCGACCGGCGGCGGCAAGTCCATGTGCTACCAGCTGCCCGCGCTGCACCGCGCGGGGCTGACCGTGGTCGTCTCGCCGCTGATCGCATTGATGAAGGACCAGGTTGACCAGCTCCAGGCGGCGGGCGTGGCGGCGACGTTCCTGAACTCCTCGCTCGGGGCGGCGGAGGCTCGCTCGCGGCTCGCGGGGCTGCATCGCGGCGAGTGGCGGCTGCTCTACGTCGCGCCCGAGCGGCTCATGCTCGACGGCTGGCAGGAAAACCTGCGCGCGTGGAACGTCTCCGCGCTCGCCATCGACGAGGCGCATTGCGTGTCGGAGTGGGGCCACGACTTCCGCCCCGAATACCGCCAGCTCGCGGCGCTGCGCGACCTGCTGCCGGGCGCGCCGGTGATGGCGCTCACCGCGACCGCCACCGAACGCGTGCGCGACGACATCGTGAAACACCTGCGGCTGCGCGAGCCGGAGATCTTCGTCGCCAGCTTCAACCGCCCCAACCTCACCTACCGCGTGCAGCCCAAGGACGGGCCGCTCCAGCAAATCGTCGCCTTCCTGAAAAACCGCGACGAGGAGAGCGGCATCGTGTATTGCGCCACGCGCGCGACGACGGAGCGCGCGGCCGAGGCGCTCGCCTCCCGCGGGTTCGCGGCGCGCCCGTATCACGCCGGCCTGACCGCGGAGGAACGCGCGCGCAACCAGGAGCTGTTTCTCCGCGACGAGGTGAAAATCATCTGCGCCACCATCGCCTTCGGCATGGGCATCAACAAGCCCACCGTCCGCTGGGTCGTCCACTACGACCTGCCGAAAAACATCGAGGGCTACTACCAGGAAACCGGCCGCGCCGGGCGCGACGGCCTGCCGGCGGACTGCCTGCTGCTCTTCAGCGGCGGCGACGCGGCGAAGCAGACGCATTTCATCGACGAAATCACCGACGAGCACGAGCGCAACGTCGCCCGCGCGCAACTCCGCCAGATGCTCCGCTACGCCGAAAGCGCCGGGTGCCGTCGCCGCGAGCTGCTGGGGTATTTCGGCGAAAACTTCCCGGCGGCGGACGGCGGCTGCGGCGCGTGCGACAACTGCCTCGAACCGCGCGAGACCTACGACGGCACCGTCGCGGCGCAAAAATTCCTCTCCTGCGTCTATCGCGCGCGGCAGGCGAGCCGCTTCGGCGTGGGGATGAACCACATCGTGGAAATCCTCACCGGCGCCGACACCGACAAAATCCGCCGCTGGGACCACGACCGGCTGAGCACCTACGGCATCGGCAAGGAACTCTCCCGCCCCCAATGGCTGGCGGTCGGCCGCGAGCTGCTGCGGCTCGGCTACGCCGCGCAAAGCGAGGGCGAGTATCCGGTGCTGGAGCTGACCCCGGAGGGCCTGGAATGGCTGCGCGCGCGCAAACCGCTCATGCTCACGAAACCGATGGCGCTGCCCAAGGCGCGCAAAGTCGCGCCGCGGCGCGAGGGCGACGTGGAGTGCGACGAGATCCTCTTCGCGCAACTGCGCGCCCTGCGCAAGGAGCTGGCCGACGAGCGCGGCGTGCCGGCGTATGTGATTTTTGGCGACAAGACGCTGCGCGAACTCGCCCGCGCCTATCCGGTGACGGCCGCGGAGATGGAGGGCATCTTCGGCATCGGCGAAAGAAAGCGCGAGGAGTTCGGCGAAATCTTCGCCCGCGAAATCGCCGGCTACCTGGAAAACAACTCGCGGATGAAATTCGACTGAAAACCCGCCGCCGCCGCCGCCGCGTAACATCAGTCTTTAATCTTTATCTTCCTTTTCATCTTTCTCCCCGCCCGCACCCGACAAAAAAGAAAGAGCGAAAAGGGGATGGAGCGAAGACCGGATGGCACTTTCTGGCACCTTCGGCGGTGACACCACCCGGAATCACACCCTGGCCGGCATTTCCCCCGCCCTTTCCCTTGACTCGCCCGCCTTCGCCCATAGCCTTCCGCGCTTTTCTTTGGCATGGCGACAGAACTGAAAGACACGCTGCTACTTCCCAAGACGAACTTTCCAATGAGGGCCAACCTCGTGGGCCGCGAGCCCGCCCGGCTTGCCCATTGGGAGCAAATCGATCTCTACAAACTCATCCAGCAAAAGCGCGCCGCAGCCCCCGCCTTCGTCCTCCACGACGGCCCCCCCTTCACCAACGGCGATGTCCACATCGGCACCGCCCTCAACAAAACGCTCAAAGACATCACGCTGCGCTATAAAACCATGCGCGGCTTCCGCACGCCCTACGTGCCCGGCTGGGACTGCCACGGCCTGCCCATCGAACAAAAGGTCACGCAACGCCTGCGCGCCGAAAACAAACACGTCTCCACCGCCGGGATGCGCGCCCTTTGCGACGCCTTCTCCGAGGAATGGATCGCCACGCAGAAACGCCAGTTCAAGCGCCTCGGCGTCCTCGCCGACTGGAAAAACGAATACAAAACCAAGGCCCCCGCGTTCGAGGCCGACATCCTCCGCACCTTCGCGGCATTCGTCGAAAAAGGCCTCGTTTACCGCAGCAAAAAACCCGTTTACTGGTCCATCCCCTTTGAAACCGCGCTCGCCGAGGCGGAAATCGAATACAAGGACCACGTCTCGCCCTCCATCTGGGTGAAGTTCGCCGTCCCCGCCGCCGAGGCGGAAAAATTCGGCCTCGCCGCCACCGCCGAAAGCGCCTCCGCTGCCGAAAGCGCCGCCGCCGCCGCCGCTCCCCCTCCCCTCTCGGTGGTCATCTGGACAACCACGCCGTGGACGATCCCCGCCAACCTCGCCATCGCGGTGCACCCGGAAGTCGACTACGTCGTGGCCTGCCTCGGCGCGGAACGCATCCTCGTCGCCGCGCCGCTCCTCGACGCCACGCTCGCCGCCGCGAAAATCGACCCCGCCTCCGTCAAAATCCTCTCGCGCCACAAGGGCGCCTCGCTCGAAAACCTCGCCCCGCGCCACCCCTTCATCGACCGCGCCTCGCCCGTCGTGCTCGCCGACTACGTCACGACCGCCAGCGGCACCGGCTGCGTGCACACCGCGCCCGGCCACGGCGCGGAGGACTACCTCACCGGCCTCAAATACAAACTCCCCATCTACTGCCCCGTCGGCGACGACGGCCGCTACCTCGACGACGGCCTCATCCCCGCCGACCTCGTCGGCCTCACCACGCTCGAAACCGTCGAGGACCTCGCCAAAAAACGCACCTCGCCCGCCAACATCGCCGTCCTGAAAAAACTCGCCGCGGACGGCGCGCTCCTCGCCACCGCCCGCCACCCGCACAGCTACCCGCATTGCTGGCGCTCGAAGACCCCCATCATTTTCCGCGCCGTTGACCAGTGGTTCGTCGCCCTCGACCAGGGCGGCCCCGCCGCGCCCCGCCCCGCCGCGCTCAAGGCCGTCTCCGGCGTGCGATGGGTCCCCGCCTGGGGCGAAACCCGCATCCGCGGCGCGGTCGAGTCGCGCCCCGACTGGTGCATCAGCCGCCAGCGCGCCTGGGGCGTGCCGCTCATCTGTTTCTACGACGAAAAGAAAAACGCCTGGCTCGACGCCGCCGTCATCCGCGCCGTCGCCGCCAAAATCGCCGTGCGCGGCACCAACTACTGGTATGACGCCGCCCCAGCCGAGATCCTCGACGGCATCGCCCTCCCCGCCGCCTGGCCCCCGCCCGCCGCGCTCACCCGCGGACGCGACACGCTCGACGTGTGGCTCGATTCCGGCTCCTCGCACGCCGCCACGCTCCGGCGCGGCCTCGGCGGCACCCAATGGCCCGCCGACCTCTACCTCGAAGGCTCCGACCAGCACCGCGGCTGGTTCCAATCCTCCCTCTGGACCGGCATCATCGCGCACGGCGCCGCACCCTACAAAACCGTGCTCACCCACGGCTTCATCGTCGGCAAGGACGGCAAAAAAATCTCCAAGTCCGGCCAATACGAAAAACCCCCGACCTCCGACAACTACATCAACCACTACGGCGCCGACATCATCCGCCTCTGGGTCGCCTCGCAGGACTTCACGCAGGACATCACCGTCTCCGACCTCGACAAGGACCTGAAGGACAAAGGCGGCATCCTCAACATCGTCGCCGAAATCTACCGCCTCTTCCGCAACACATTCCGCTACCAGCTCTCGAACCTCTTCGACTTCGACGCCGCGCGCGACGCCGTGCCCCTCGACCGGATGGACGCCCTCGACCGCTGGGCGCTGCACCAGACCGCGCGCCTCGCCCGCGAATGCACCGCCGCGTATGACGCCTACGAATACCACCGCGTTTACCAACTCTGCGCCCAGTTCTGCTCCGCCACCCTCTCCGCCGTCTATCACGACACCCTCAAGGACCGCCTCTACACCATCGCCGCCGCGCACCCCCTCCGCCGCTCCTCGCAAACCGCGCTCCACCACATCTTCCGCACCCTGGCCAAACTCCTCGCCCCCGTGCTCGCCTTCACCGCCGACGAAGCCTGGGCGCATCACCTCTCGGACACGGACTTCCCTCCCGCCGGCACCGGCGCCACCGGCACCGCCGCCGCCGCCGGCTCCATCCACCTCGAAGACTGGCCCGAGCCGCCCGCCGCCTGGACCGACGACACGCTCGACGCCGATTTCGCCGCGCTCCTCAAAGTCCGCGCCCAAGCCACCGAAGCCATCGAACCGCACCGCGCCGCCGGCGAAATCGGCAAATCCCTCGACGCCGCCCTCACCATCACCGCCGCCGGCGACACCGCCGCCCTCCTCGCGCGCCACCACGCGCTGCTGCCCGAACTGTTCATCGTCTCCGAAGTCCGCCTCGCCACCGCCGCCGCCGATGCCGCCGCCGGCGGCGCGGACGCCCCCCCCCTCATCGCGGTGCAACACTGCCAGCGCCTCGGCTACGCGCGCTGCCCGCGCTGCTGGCGCCGGGTGCCCGCGCTCCAGACCACCACCTCCCACGGCGATGTCTGCCCGCGCTGCGCGGACGCGCTTGCCGGCCCGCCCAAAACATAACCCTCCAAAATCATGGACAAATCCAAAAACAAACCCGCTCCCGCCGGAAAAAAGACCGGGAAAAAAACGCCGCGAAAACCGGCCGCGAAAACCTCTGCGCCGAAAAAACCGGCCGCCAGGAAACATCAGGCCTCCCCAAAAGCCGGAACGGGGAAAGCCCCCGCAAAAAAAAACACGGGCAAAAAACCTGCTGGAAAACCAACGAAGAAAAAAACCGCGGCGAAAAAAAACACCGCCCCGGCAAAAAAAATGCCTGTGCAAAAAAAATCCTCCAAGAAGAAGTCCGCCGGAAAACGCGCACCCGCCATGACGACCTCCTCATCCAAGAAAACCGCGGCCAAAAAAGCTGCCTCGCCCTCCAGGCTGCCCGCGCCCAAGCCGGCCGGCCCCAGCTCCAAAACCCGCCCCCCCGCGCCCTCCGGAAAGAAAACCGCCCCGGCCCGGGCCGCCGGCGGCTCCGGCGCCAAAAAAAACACCCGCCCGCCGGCGCCGCCCAAGGACGGGGCCGCCGACGCCGGACCGGGGAAAAAACCCCCGGAGCCCCAGTCCGCCGCGGCGCTCGCCGCGAAAAACGCCGCCAAGGCCAGCGCGCGCGACCTGCTGCGCAAACGCATCCTCGACAACAAAAAACCCGCCAAGCCCATCGCCTCCACCCTTGAGGAAGTCCGCGAAATCGCCAGAAACGCGGCGGCCGCCGCCGACGAAGGCGCGGCCCGGCCCGCCGCCTCGGTCAAAAAAACCATCCTGGTTGACTTCAACCAACCCGCCGCGCCCTCGCACGTGAAAGCCGCCTCGCTCGCGGACATCTTTGGCTTCAACCCGAAACAGGAGCAAAAAGCCGCCTACGACGACCCCGCCGTCATCCCGGAAAAATTCCGCCGCTACTACAAACTCCTCATCGACCTCCGCCAGTCGCTCACCGAAGGCCTCACGCTGCACACCGAGGAGACGCTCAAACGCTCCAACAAGGACGACGCCGGCGACCTCTCCAGCTACGGCCAGCACATGGCCGACGCCGGCACCGACACCTTCGACCGCGACTTCGCCCTCAGCATGGTGGCCAGCGAACAGGAGGCGCTCACCGAGATCGACGCCGCCATCAAGCGCATCAAGGACGGCACCTACGGCATCTGCGAAGTGACCGGCAAACCCATCGCCCGTGAACGCCTGCTCGCCGTGCCCTTCACCCGCTATTCCACGGAGGCGCAAAAAGACATCGAGAAAAACCGCATGCGCGTGCGCACCGCCGCCGGCCTCTTCGGCGAAATCGGCGGCGACGACCCCGGCCGCTCCGACGACAGCGACGACGAATAACCCCCCGCGGCGAAAGCCGCGGGCAAGTTTAAGTTTAACTGATGTTACTGATGTTACGCAGTCGGCAGATTTTTGGCAGGGCGGTCTCGCCGAGACCGCCGCGAGCACCACGAGGCAAACGACGGCGGTCTCGGC
>JAITDF010000488.1 GCA_031282705.1 Opitutaceae bacterium
CTGCGTAACATCAGTCCATAATACGGCGACGGGGGTTTTTTGGAGTGCGGTGACTTGTCACCGCTTTTGACGGGGAAATTTATTCCCCCGCCCGCGTTGACGGCTCTCATGGCGGCGGCTGCGGGGGGCGGGGCGGGGCGGGGGCGGTCAGCCCCGGAGGGGCGGCAGCGGTTAGCCGTGGCTTCACTGTCCCGTCGAAAATGGCGGCGAAGCATGAATGCCGGTCATTTCGTATATTTCCATCGAATCAAGCCGGACGGGCGCCTCTTTTGAGGCGTCCAGTCGAAAACCATCCGTCATATCCGGGAGGACGTCCACGCACATGAAGGCCCGGCCCTCGTTTGCAAAAACCTCGACCGAGGTCCGGTCCACGAGCACCCGCAATGCAACAAACGCCCGCCCCTCCGCGGCGACGGGCATTTTTCTGCCGTGGACCGTCATTTCCCCGGCGGCGGGGTCCCAGTATATGTCAATGTTTCCCGCGCGCAACGTCCACGCCGCCCCGGCCTGGATTCTGGCGGCAATATCAAAAATGCCGCCGCGCGGACCGCGCAGCTCCAGCACTCCGCCGGGCGGCAGGGTTTTGTCCGGCCACGCATGCTTTTTTCCCCGCAATTGCTCCATCGCCGCGATGGGCTCCGCGCATAATACAATGCCGCCGGGCGAGCTTTTGAGCGTGAGTTCGCGCGGCACCGTCATCTGCGTCCGGAAAGGCATGCCGGGGAATCTGCCGCCTTGTATATAGGCAAGCTGCACGCGGCGGTCCGGGTCCTCCATGTCGTTGAATGTCTGCTCCGCATAGGTGCCGTCCCAGGGCGTGCTCCGCAAACCGCCCTCAGGCGCAAACGTCGCGCCGTCGAAGCGGCCGGTGTAATAATTGCCGTTGGCGGAAAAGACCCACCGCCGGTTGCCCCTGTCGCCATCGACGGGCAGTTCAAAGAAGTCCGGGTTTTCAATCACGCCGGGCAGCCGGATTTCGGAGAGCTTTTCCCATGAGAGCAGATTGCGGGATTCGAGCAGCAGATACGTGCCGTCGTTTTTTAGAAACAGGGCCATGATCCAGCGTTTTGCGGGTTCGTGCCAGATGACCTTCGGATCGCGGTTGCCCCCGTGCATGTTCGGCACGACCGGATTGCCGGGATACTTTGTCCAGGTGCGCCCGCGATCCGTCGAATAAGCCATTGATTGCGATGTCAGCCTCCCGCGCGATGACGGATTGCCGCCCGAAGCCGATGTGTATATGCACGCGATGACCTTCTCCGCGCCGGTCCGCAGTCCCGATGTGTCGTTGTGGTCCACCACCGCGCAGCCGGAATAGACGGTGCCCAGCCCGTCGGTGTAAATCGCATCGGGCAATTCCTGCCAGTGAATCATGTCCCTGCTCACCGCATGGCCCCAGTTGCGGATGGCCGTCCGGTTGAGCGCGTAGGGGAAATGCTGGAAAAACAAATGATATTCGCCGTCGTAATATACAAGGCCGTTCGGGTCGAGAATCCGCCCGCGCCGCGCGGAAAAATGAAACTGCGGGCGGTATTTTTCCCCATACATGCCCGCCGCGCCGGGGATTTCGTCCGATTGCGCGAGGACATCGAGCCCGCGTCGGCCGTCCGGGAGCCAGTCGGCCTCAAGCCGCAGGGTCTTTCCCCTGAACGGCCCGATGTGCTCGAAGGTCCAGAAATCCGGCCTGTCCCCCGCCAGCCCGGCCTCGAACTCCCGCAGCAATTCATCGCCGTCATGCAGGCGCAGCAGCGCCTGGCGCGCGCCAAGGCTGACCGGGACGTGCAGCCATTCCCCGGTGACCGTGATGGCGCGCTCCACGCGTTCCTTTGCATAATCCCGGTCGCTCATCACAACATGATCGGCCAGTATGTGCGCCGGCCCGGCGGCGGCGTCGTCAAAAATCTCCACGACGCCCCCGCGCCCGGCCAGCGCGGAAACATCCCATGAGGCCCAGTCGAGCCGCTGAATCTTCATCGTCGCGTCATTGGGGCCGGTCGTTTCGCGCGCGACCCGCCCGTCAACAAGCAAACGAATGCCGGTTTTGCCGGGATTCCGTGCGCCGCCGGCAAGGAAATTGATATAATGCCCCCGTATGGTGAAAGCCGGGGAGCGCAGGCGCCCCGTCGCGGCGCTTCCGCCGTGAAACGAGTTGGCCCAGCCCTTGCCGAGAAAACCGCTCGGCGGCCCCTGCCCCGGCATTTCCGCGTTCACGGGCCCCCGTCCGAAGGCATCCCCCGCGACAGTCCAGCCGGCGAAATCTTTCCCTTCAAAATCAGCGATGATGACATCCCCGGCGCCTTGCAGGCCCGCCGTGCAGAGAAGCAGAAGCGCCCCCAGGGGCGGTTTTATATACAATGGATCATGCATGTTCATATTTCAGGTTCCTCCCGCGCCGGGCGCGCGCAGCCTCCGGGGAAATTGCGCGCCGGCGCGGCAGGGGAATCATGAGCCTTTCATCCCCGGTCGCTTTTCCCGGTTTTTGAGGCGCCATGCCTCGAAGCGGCCCACGCGCAGCGTTCCGCCCTCCATGCGGAGACGGGGGAGGATTTCGTCCCCGGCGCCGGCGCGTTTTTTGGCCAGATAAACAACTCCCCGGTTGCCCGTCACTTCGATGGAGGGCCGGTCCACCAGGACGCGCAGATGGATTTTCCCGTCCTCCGGTGGAAGCGCGATGTCTTCGAGTCTGCCCGGGCTGCGGTAAACAACCGAATCCTCCCCGAGTTCGAGGGTCGCGCTTCCTTTGGCGGGGGCGTCGAATTCCAATTCGATGTCCAGCTCCCGCCCCTCCCCGGCGGCCGGGAGCGCCAAAACCTCCCCGTCGCGCAGCACGGCCGGCGCGCCGGCCGAATGCCTTTCCGCCCGCAGCGTGGCCAGTTCCGCCACGGGATTGGCCAGCAGACGATGGCCGCCGTCGCGGCGCCGCAATGCCAGCTCCAGCGGCACGCCCATCATTTGATTAAAAACCTCGCCCGCATGGCCGATGCGCAGCCAGTGAATCTGCACGACGCGTCCGCCGGGCGCGTCGTTCCAGCACTGGGGTGCATATACGGGGCCGAAGTGGGTCTGCCCCGGCCCGCCCGGGTCGGGCGTGAATTTTCTCCCGTCGAAACCGCCGGTCTTGTATAAACCGTTTCCTCCCCACATGACCCAGCGGCTTTCCCCGGTCTTTTGGCCGCGCCCGTCCACCACCGGCACGCGCACCAGTTCCGGGCATTCATAAAAGCCCTCCTGCCGGTCCGTTTTTTCCCACTCCTTCAGGTTGTCCGAAACATAGAGGTCAATATTGTCCGCGCCGCCGTCGCGGCAATAAACGGCCATGACCCAATGTCCCCGCCCCTGTGTCGCCGCCTGCTCCGGGGGATGCCAGAACACCTTTGGGTCGCGGCCGTTGTGCTCAAGCACCGGATTGCCTGAAAACGGCTCGAAAGTGCTTCCGCCGTCGTTGCTGTAGGCGATCGCCTCGGCGGGGCCGGGCCGTGATTTGCGCCCGGCGGTGTCGGTGAACACGGCCACCATCGCGGGCGCGGCGCCGCCTTGGAAACCCGCCCGGTTTTTCCGGTCGATGACCGCGCCGCCCGAATACGGCTCCCCCCTGGCGTGGCGGCGGGGCGGCAGGGCGGGCGGTTCGTCGCGCCAATGGAAAAGGTCGGCGCTCACGGCGTGCCCCCACTGCTTGGTCAAACCGGCCCAATTGTAGGGGTCGCTTTGATAAAAAAGATGCCACCGGCCGTTTTCATAAACAAGGCCGTTGGGGTCGTTCAGCCAGCCGCGCGGGGCGCTGAAATGATATTGCGGGCGGCGCTTTTCGGCGGCGTAATCCCGCGCGCCCGGCGCCGCGCCGGTCTGGGTGATGTATTCGCGGGGGATGCCGGCCGGCGCGTTGGTTATCCTGACCGAGGCGGTTTTCCCGGACAGGCCGGGCACGGGGACGGCAGCCCAATAGTCAGGGTTTCCAAGGGCGGGGCGGATGTGGGTGTCGCACACCACGCGGCCCTCCGCCTCAATCAACAAACGCCCCCTGAAGCCCGTGTTTGCGACCGGGACGTTTATATAATTGCCGGTGATTTTCACGGTCTCCACGAAGTCGCGCATGACCGGCGTGTCGGAGAGCCGGATGTCATCGACGAGGATGATGTAATCCCAGCGTTTTATGCCGGCCTCCCGGTCAACAATCTCAATCCGGGCTTCGCGTCCCCGCAGATCGCGCACGTCCCAGCCGAAGGGCAGGAGCGCGAGGTTTTTGCCGCCGGTGGCGGTGCGGACGGCCCTGCCATCGACGAGCAGGTTGACCGCCAGCGCGCCGGGCTTGTCGCCGCCGCCCAGCAGGAAGTTGACATGGTCCCTGTCGATCACGAAGGCGGGCGAGAGCAGCCGCCCCGCCCCGCCGTCTTTTTCGGTGGAAAAGCTGCTCGCGTAATAATTGCCCGTGAAACCGGAAACCCGCCGGTTTTGCCCCGGCTCGTCCCCCGTTGCGGGGCCCGCGCTGAACGCGGCGCCCTCGACGCGCCAGCCGTCGAAGCCGCCGCCCTCGAAATCGGCGATCACACGGTCCGGCGCGCCCCGGACGGCGCGCGTCCCGCAGCCGGCCAGAACAAGCAATAGTGAGCATTTCAAAACACGGCGGAGGGGCATTGTTTTCATTTTGGCGGCATTCAAGCAGGGCGGACGCCCTTGCTTGAGACAAAACCGGCGTCGAAAACAGCGCGCAAACCTTGTTTTCAACCCGGCGGGCGCGCCGCCTTCGTTCACCAGTTGAGGCGCAGGCCGAAGTTCACGCTGTAGCCGTCGTAGTTGTCGCCATGATACAGGCCCGCGTCCGCCGAGACGCAGAAATGCGCGCCCAAGCGCAGCGCCATGCCGATCTCGGCGGTGCCCAATGTCCCGGAGAGGTCGTTCGACACCACGGTGCTCGGGGCGATGGTGAACCGGGTGTCGGCGCCCAGCTCCTGCTCCACGCCGAGGCGCACATAGGGCAGGAACCGGCTCGCGCCTCCGAGCGCCACCGGGCGGGCCACGAGCACGCCGGCGCGGCCGGTGAGCGACTCCACGTCGTCCAGATTATAATTGTGCCCGGCGGCATCCTTGTCCGAGTTGGCCCGGTAAAGTTGATACGAGGCCAGCAATTGCGGTTCGATATGCCAGCCGGACGCGGTTTCAAATGCATAGCCCGTCCCGACCGAACCGCCAAAACTGCATCCGGACAGGTCGAACCGGGCCGGGTCGGACTTGGGCAGGAAACTGGGGTCCACGCGATATTTGTCGGTGGAGGCCCGGACCATGATGTCGAGATACCAGGATTTCATGCGGTAGGTGCCGTAAACACCGTAGCCGTAAACATCGCTTTCGGTCGGGGCCGAGGCGACGGCGCCGACATCGACGTTGCCGCGCACATAGTCGGCAAAGACGCCGAAAAGCAGGAAGGAGTTCTGGTCGCCCTCGGCGTAGTCGGCGCCGGCCTGCATGCCCTGCGTTTTTATTTTCACGCCGTCATAGACGCCGCCGCTCATCCGGTCGTGGCGATAGACGCCATCGACCCAGAAATCCCACTTGTGCGAGGGGCGCGCCTCGATGCGCCGCAGGGTCGAGAGGCGGCGGCCAAGCGCCTCGTAGGCGGCCTTGCCCGTGAAAAGCGCGGCCAGCTCCACGCCCAGCGCCGCCTCCTGCTCGCGCACGGCGCCTTTAGCGATGAAGGTGAAGTTTCCGGCCTCGTCCAGGCCGAGTTCATACCAGGTGTAATTGATGAAATACTCGCCGTAAAACACGTCCGCCGCGTCCGGGCCGGCCATGAGGAAGCGGGCGCCGGAGAAATCCACGGGCTGCTCGATGCGGTTGTTGAGCGCGTTGATGTCGGCGCCGATGAAATTTATCCGCGTCTCGCCGCTGCTTTGCCCGGTGATCTCGACGGCGTCGGTGAGGAGCACGCCGTTGTCCACCTTCCAGTTGAGGTTGAGCGCGGAGCCGGGCCCGCCGTGGTAGTCGCCGTTGATGGTGAGGCCGGCGCCGGCCGCGAAGGCGGCCTTGGCCGCGCCGACGTTGACGGCGCCGTTGTTGCGCAGGCCCGCGACGGTCTGGTTGAAGCCCGCGAGGTTCAGCGTCGCGCCGGCGGCGATGCTATGGATCGAGCCGGCCGAAAACACATTCGCGGCGGAGGCCTGGATTTCTCCGGACTTGAACGTGGTTTCGCCGCCGCCGGTGATGCGCCCGGCGAAAATCCCCGTGCCCGTCTGGCTGAAGGCGAGCGCGGCCCCGGCATCGACGGCGATGTCCCCGCGCAGGCTGCCCGCATGGCCTTCGAGCGTGCCGTCCCGCACGACGGTGGGGCCGGTGCGGCCGGTGCTCGCGGTGAGCACCAGCGTGCCCGCGCCGGTCTTGGCGAGGGCGCCCGTGCCGGTGATTTCGCCGGCCCATGTCGCGGTGGCGCCGCCGGCCACGCCCAGGCCGCCGCCGGCGCGCAGCTCGACGGCCCGCGTCGTGGTGAAATTGCCCGCGGTGATTTCGAGCACGGCGCCGCCCGGCCCGTCGAAAACGACCTCGCGGTTGGCGTCGTCAACACTGCCGAGCTGGTTGTTGCCGGAGATGCGCAGCGTGCCGCTCCGGAGCATGGTGTAGCCGGCGTAGTTGTTCGCGCCGGTCATGGTCGCGACGCCGTCCGCGCCGGCATCGACCACGACGAAGACGCCTTGTTTGCCGCCACCGGGTTCGCCGCCGATGCCGAAGCGCGCGTCGCCGGCGCGGAGCGTGATTTTGTCGTTGCCGCCGATCACGCCGCCGGCGCTTCCCGTGAAGACGAGCCCGGCCCAGTCGCCGGCGGTCGCGCCGGTGCTGTCGTAGCCCGTGTCGGAGAGATCGACCCAGCCGCCGTCGAGCACGAAGGCGTGCGAGACCGCCGGCGCGTCCGCGGCGGCAATGCCGTCGAGCTTGACCGTGCCCTGCCCGACGCGCGTGGCGGCGTGGCCGAGCGACGCGGCCCCGGAATACGTGAGCATGCCCGCCCCGGCCTTCACCGCCGTGCCCGCGCCGCCGAGCGAGCCGGTGAGCGTCATGGAATAGCCCTGCGTGTCGAAAACGGCGGTCCTGCCGCCGTCGATGACAATCGGGCCGGCCAGCGCGGTTATGATGTCATCGGCGCGCAACGTGGCGTCGCCGGTGAAATGAATGGCGGCGGTGCCGGTCTGGAGCTGCGCGCCGTCGTTGAAGCCGATCAGCCCGCCGGAAATGTCAATGCCGCCGTCGAAGAGATTGCCCGCGTTCTGGAAAACGAGCGCCCCGGCGCCGCGTTTGACGAGCCTGCCGGTGTCGAGCCCCGCGTCGGCGACCTCGCCGCCGGTGGCGTTGGCGCCGCCGGCCTGGATGCCTTGTCCCGTGAAGGTGAGCGTGGCCGCGTCGCTTGTGTTTATATCAATGCTGGCGACGCGCGCGCCGGCGGCATCTATCTCGATGCCGCCCGACACTTCGTCGAACCTGACCGCGTCGCCGTGCAGAAACTTTGTTTTCCCGGCACTGCCGCCCCAGTTGACGGAGCCGTCGGTGTTCCATTTGCCGTCGGCGGCGGAGCCCGTCCATGTCATGACGCGCGAGGTGTCCAGGCCATACACGAGACTGAGGTCCGTCCCGGCGGTGTCCCAGCGCACTTCCTGGCGCGAAGTGGTGTCGATCGTATGCCGGTCGATGGTGATGCCCGCGCTCGCGAGGTTCTTGTCGGTGCTGATGAAAAACGTGCCGGAGGTGGCGGCCGTCGGGTGGAAATCGACCGTGTTTGAGCCGGAGAGGACGACGGTGCCGCTCGCGCCGAAGATGAGCGCGTCGCTCTGCCCGCCCTCGAAAAGGTTGAAGGCGATGGTGGCGTTCGAGAGGGAGATGGTGCCGCCGACGGTGAGCGTGCCGGAGACGGCCCCGCCGCCGACCTGGAAAACGCCGCCGTCGGCGATGTCCGCGCCGGCATCGAGCGTGCCGCCCTGCCCGCCGAAGACGGCGCCGGCGGCGTTCACGCGGATGTCGCCGCCGAGCTGGACGCCCGGCGCGAGGATGAGGCTGCCCGCGTTGACGGCGACGCCGCCCGCGTAGGCGGCGTTGTCCTCCGTGAGCAGAAGCCGGCCGGCGCCGGTCTTGGCGAGGGTGCCGCCCGTGCCCGCGAGCGCCAGGGTGCCCGAGTAGGAAAGCGCGTGCCCCTGCGTGTCGATCGTGGCGGTCCTGCCCTCGGCGATGGTGATGGTGTTGGCGAGCAGGAGGCCGCCGGCGTCGGCGCGCAGGGTGGCGTCGTCGGAAAACAGGATGCCGCCGCCGCCGTCGCCGAGCTGGCTGCTGTTGTTGAACGCGATCACGCCGCCGGAGGTCTCGATGCCGCCGGAAAAGACGTTGGCGCTGTTTTGAAACACGACCGTTCCCGAGTTCAGTTTTATAAACTTGCCGCCGGCGCCGCCGACGGGCGCGGGCGTGCCCGCCAGCACGCTGGCGCCGGAGGTCGTGATGGCGCCGCCGGTGAAGGTGTAAACGCCGCCGCCCGACGCCGTCATCTCGGAGGCGGTCACGCCGCCCGCCGCCACGGCGATGGTGCGGTTTCCCGCGGTGTCGGTGCCGTCGAAGCGGATTCTGTCGCCCGTGTTGAAATGCGTTTCCGCGATGCTCCTCCCGTCCGTCCAGTTGGCCGCGCCCGTGGCAGAGGACTCCCACGCGCCGTCCGCGCCGTCCGCCCCCGTCCAGGCGAGGTCGAGGCTGACGACCTTGTTGTCCAGCACCAGGCCCGTCCCGCTGACGGTGAGATGGTAATCGTTGCGCGCGGTGATGGGCGCGCCGTTGGAAAGCACCGTGTAATCGGCCGCCGCGCCGTTGATCGTGCCGGACTTGATCAGGTCGAAGGTGCCCGACGCGAGGGTGCCGAGCCCGATGGTGTTGCCGCCCGCCGCGGAGGCGAGCGTGCCCGTGATGAAAAGCGGGGCGAAGCCGGGCGCGGTTATATCAAACAAAAGCGAGCCGCCGGCGAGCGTCAGGTTGCCGGCGAGCGTGCCTGTGCCGGCGAGGGCGCGGCCGCCGGCGCGCGCGAGGCTGCCGGCGAGCGTGGCGCCGGCGGCGATGGTGACGGTGCCGCTGGTGTCGAGGCTGCCGGCGCCGGCGAGCCTGAGCACGCCGGCCTGGACGGTGGCGGCGCCCGTGTAATGCGCGGTGTCGCCCGTCAGCGAGAGCGTGCCCGGGCCGGCCTTGATGATGGCGGCGGCGCCGCCGAGCGCGCCGGACAGCGTGCCGGAAAAGGCGCCGCTGTCGAGCAGCGCGTCGCCGTTGACCGCAAGCGGCACGGCCAGGGCGATGTTGTTGGCATAAAGCGCCAGCGCCGGCAGCGTCGCGCTGGCGGAGACCGTCAGCGTGCCGGTACCGAGCGCGCTGGCATGCCCGACGCCGAGCGTGCCGGAGACCAGCTCGGTGCCGCCGGTGTAATTGCTGGCGTAATTGCCGGTGCCTGACAGCACTTGTGTGCCCGCCCCGGTTTTTCTAATGATCAGAATGCCTCTGGTGCCGTCCTGAAAACCGGCGTTTGTAGTGTAAGACAGTCCTTCCTCCACATTTATTTCCAAGGTGGGATTATTTTTATAGGAAGTATCTGAGGCATCAGCGACAGTGGATGCTATTATCCTGGTATTGTTGGCTCCCGGAGAATCGGCGATGCCGGTTGCGAGCACAGTATTGTTCAACCTCACTTGGTTTGCCCCCGAACCATTGTTATTCGCCAGATACAATACCTTCGTACCCGCGCCGCTTATGTTGATTTTGCCGAGTGAATAGGTGCTGGTGATGACCACGCCGTTGGCCCCGGTCGTGAGCGGCGTGACGGCAAGGTTGATGGTTCCGGCGACGAAATTGATGGTGCCTATTTCCAAGGAGCCCACAGAGAAGCTCGTCGAGTTGTTCGTTTGGAAATTGCCGCCGTTCATTTGCAGGGTGTCAATCACCGCGCCGTGGACGCCTCGTATGGTCGTCGTTAGCGCGGCTCCAGTGGTGGCGTTGGTGTTGGAAAACAGGGTGCCGGTCAGTGTCAGCGTTCCCGAGCCCACCGTCACGGTAAATGGTGTCGTGACCGCCGCGAAATTATTCCATGTCTTCCCCGTCCCCACGTCAAACTGCACGGTGCTGCCGGCAGTTCCAATGATATTGTCCCCCACGCCGGGGATTGCCGTGGCCGTGGCACCGTCCGCCGCGCCAATCCTCCAATTGCTGGCAAGGTTTATATTACTATTGGCCCCATTCCAGTAATAATCTTCGCTCCGGGCGATGGCGGTCATGAGGGCGCTCGCGGCCAGCATGCGGACGATGCGCGCGCATTGGGAGTGGTTGTTCAGGGTTTTTGTGTTCATATGGCGATGTTGAATGCAAGGTTTCGGGTTTCCATCAGGATTGAACGGGGTTTTTGAGGCATCGGGAAAAGGGATTGCTCAAAAGCGGCCCGTCGCTGGTTTGAATGACTGAAGGGAGGATGTCATGCTCGTTTTGCCCGTGTGATTAAGGAGTCTGCCCGGTGTGTCAACATTCTTTTGTTGACAATTGCCCGATTTTTTTTGCCCTCCCGCAAAGGCCGGGCCTCGCATCGGCGCCGGGTTCCCGGGAGGACACCCGTCATGGAGGGGCCGTCCGGGACGTCCGGGCCGCGGTGGTTTCGGAAAATGGGAGATATGGGAGGTTTGGGAGAGGCACGGGAGGCACGGGAGGCATGGCGTCCTCCAGGGTGCCTCCAGCGTGCCATAACCCCCATAACTCCCATTTTCCAATTCGTCGCTGTTTTCGATGAGACAGTGAAGCCCGGAGCAGCGGTGGCCAGCCCCGGAGGGACGCAACGTTTCAGCCCCGGAGGGGCGTCAGCCTTTAGCCGTGGGTGACGAGCGCAGCGAGGAACCCACGGAATCCATCAAGAAAAAAACGAGCCCCGGAGGGGCGGCAGCGAGGGAAG
>JAITDF010000546.1 GCA_031282705.1 Opitutaceae bacterium
CGTCGCCGGTGGCGGCGGCGATGGGTTTTTCATCAAGCGGGGGGCAGGCCGGCCACGGGTCCGCCGGCGTCGCGGCGTCGAAGGTCAGCACGGCCCAGCCGCGGTGCGCGAGGGAGACATCGTATTTGCCGTCGGCGCCGGCGGCGATGGTTGAAACAACGCCGGCGCCCGCGTTGCCGCCGGCGCCGGTGCGCAGGCGGGCGGGCGAGCCGGGCGCGATGCCGAGCGCGGCGGCGTCTATATACACTTTCGCGGCGGCGGCGGCGCGGGCCTGGTTTAACAATACGATGTGGAATCTGCCGTCGCCTTGCGCGCCGAGGTAATCGACCTTGGGCGTGTCCACGTTGAATTTTTGATCATCGAGCCAGAGCCAGCACGCGGTGTCGTCGAATATCCTGCCGGGGCTTCCTCCGTAGATTCGCGATGAAAACCAGACGTAGCCCTGCGATTTGACGTAGGGGAAACGGATCGCGCCGCCGGTGCGCGCGTCGGCATCGGTGACAAGGAAATCGACGAGCATGGCGAGATGCACGGGCGCGTGATGCCAGTAAAAGGACGTGAGGTCGGGGCCGTCGTCGTTGTAGGCCGGGTCGTATTGCAAGTCCATAAACAGGGAGAGGTTGTATCCGGGATAGGCGGCGCCGCGTCCGATGATGGCGTTGCGGGCATGGGTGCGCCAGTAGTCCTCGCCGGTGATGGCGTGGAGGCGCAGGAGGTTGGCGGCCCACACCTCAAGCTGGATGTTGCTGAACGGGCTGTTTGTCATGAAATACGTGGTGGGCTGCTCAATCGCGAGACCCGTGGTGGAGGGCAGCCATGCGGGGACGGTTTTTTCGGGGATGTCGAAGGTCACGGGCGTGCCGGCGGGAAGGTCGGACGGGAACCCGACGCGCCGGCGCTCGTCGCCATCCCACCAGAGCGTGCGGGTGACGGTGAGCGTGCCTCCCGCATAGAGGGTCATGCTCGCGGCGGGGTCGGCGGGGACGATGGGCGTCACCCATTGGCCGGCGGTGGTGAGGCTCGCGCCGCGCCTGGCGTAGCCGAGTATTTCGGGGTCGCCGGTGAGTTCGTAGAGGTCGAGCAGGTCCCACCAGTAGGGGTAGGCGGACACGTTGTAGAAGGCGGATATGGGGCGGAGGGTCTGGTTGACCGCGGTGTCGCCAAACTGGGTGGCGGCCCAGGTCTTCGCGTCGGTTTTGATTGTGTTGAGAAGCGCGGCGTCGGGCGCGACGCGGTGGAGGGCGAGTTTTTCCGACCACGCGGGGACCGTGCCGCCGGCGGTGACGGGATTGTTGGAGCCGTCCAGCATGTGGTCGCGCAGCCACGGGTTGAGGCCGCCGAGGAGGCTGTCGAAGCCCTGCCAGAGGGCGGCGCCGTAGGTGGTGCTGCGGGCGAATGAGAGGCGGGTTTCCTCCGGTCTTTTTATATACAACTCGTCGGTGCCGAGCGCGAAGTGCGCGGCGGAGCGGCTGAGCATGAACTCGAGCGCGGGCAGGCCGCGTGTTTTATAAAACGCGTCGTCGCGGGTGAGCCGCGCGGCGGACACGAGCATGAGCGGGGCCGAGTGCGTGGCGATGCCCGGGCCTTCGATGTTGGACGGCCCCTTGAGGTTGTCGTACCAGCGGAATTGCGGGCCGGATTTTATGAGTTTGACAATGTTGACGGCCTGCCGGGTGAGCGAGGTGCCCCAGGGCTCGCGGTAATCGCGCAACGTCAGGACGCCGGTGTCGATGTCGCGCATGGTTTCAAACCAGGGCTGCGGCGCGGCGACCACCCACCACGCGGCGTCCAGTGTGTCGCCGGCGTTTTTTTGCGAACCGCGTCCGCCGAGCACGGGCGAGAAGGCGGCGGGCTGCACGGCCATCTCCGGGCCGAGCAGTGAGAAGCCGTGCGTGGCGTTGTCGCGGTCGGCCCATTCGGCGGGGAGGCGGGCGGGGTCGGCGACGACGCCATGCGTGAGGGCGGGGACGCCGGGGACGCCGGATGTTTCCACGAGAGACATCGGATGCGGGGTCATCGAGGACATGATCATGACGGGCACGTCGGGCAGGCGCTTGAATTGATAAAGCGGCGGCAGTTGCACGGCGGTGACTTTGTCAAGCGGGAAGCCGCGCGTGCCGCCGGAAGCGAAGGCGAGCGAGTAGCAGCCCGCCTGGGCCGTGGTCGCGGAAACCTCCATGCGCGCGGCGTGGCCGGATTCCGGCACCTGCCAGGTCACGGTGATTTCGCCGGGAAACCCGGCGGCGGGCGCGCCCCGGCGCAGCTTGTAGAGAATCGTGATTGTTTTTGCATCGATTGTCCGCGCGACCGATTCGGGCAGATACGCGGCGCGCGCGTCACCGGCGAGGAAGGCGTTGCGCGTGTCGGCGGGCAGTGTCCACGTGGCGCCATTGAACGACCAGTCCTCGGATTCGGCGCTTTTCCAGCGCGGAGCCCAGCCGGGGGTGACGGTGGATTCCGAGGCGCGGATGAGATAAACGGGCTCCGGGTTTGCCCGCCATTCGAGGCTGGCGGCGGCGCCGGTGAGAAATTCGACCTCGCGGAGGAGGAAGTCCTGCCCGTCGGCGGTCTGCGCCTTGCGGAAACGCAACGCCATGTCATGCGTGCGCAACTCGGCCGCCACGCCGTCCGCGCCTTCGGTGACGGACGGATTTTCCAAGCCGGACGACGGCGCGGGGACGCGCGCGGCCTGCAACGGGGTTTGCGCGTAGGTGTTGAGCGAGGCGCGGGTGATGCCGGGGTTGTTGGGGTCGAGGTCGGCGCTGGTGATGAGCACCGCCTCCAGGCGCCCGAGATAGCGGGCGGTGTCCTTTACCTCGATGGTGTGGATGCCGGCGGCGAGGGAAACATCCTTGACCCGCTCCCATAGCCAGCCGTTCACCTCGTGCGCGCCGCACTCGATGTCCGGCTCCACGCCGTCGATGAACACCTTGAAGCGACGGCTGCCGGCGATGGTGTCAAAGTCCCGGCTGTTTGCCCAGATCGCATAAACGCCGGCGGTGTTTATGGTGAAACCGGCAAGGGCGGTGCCGCCGTTGTTGGTGGCCCTGATAAACGTTTCCGTGGTGCCGTCCTGGTTGTCGAACGCCTCCCAGCCGCCGTGGGCGGCGAAGGTTTCGGGCTCGAGGAGCAGCGTGTTGGTTTTGTCCGGCGGCGCGGCGCGCAGGGTGGACGGCGCGAGGGCGGCGGCGAGCAGGAGGGCGGGCAGGCAGGCGAGCGGCGCGAACAGGCGGCGCCGCCGGCGGCAGGCGGACTGGCTCCGCGCGGCGGACCGGGATTGCGGATCGCCGCGCACGGGCGATGCGGGACGGGATGGCGGGATGGCTGGATGTCGGGAGGGGGTCATGGGTTGTTTTGGAAATGGGAAGGAATACTGACAGATTACGCGTGAAATGGAAACAGATTGACGTTCAACCGTTGACCTCCCCCGGCGGCGGGGAAGCGTCCGCAGCACTGGAGGGGTGGCCTTGGAGGGGCGGCACTGGATGGACGGCACGGAGGCCGGCTCCCCGGAGGCCCGTCCTCCTCCCCCCTCCGCCCCCCCCCGGAGGCCCGTCTTCCAAAAAAGGCCCGGACGCTCCACGCAACAGCAACACCGGCAAAGAGGCGGGAAAACGCTTCCGGCGGGGCCGGCCCCGCCCTGAATCACCACCCCGCGGCAGGCCGCCCTTGAATTTGTTGTTCCAATCGGAGCCCGCGATCGCTACCCGTGGGCAAGTCCGGCGTGCCAGGGGCGCGCCGGCCCGTCCCGCAACACCAGCAACACCACTTTGCAACACCACTTCACCATGCGCCAACTCCCGATCCTCGCCGCGTTCGCCGCCGCCGCGCTCCTCGCGCTCGCCGCCGCCGGCTGCCGCTCCCATATCGCCAATCTCAGGCAGCAAATCCACCCCGCCTACCATGCCCGGACCTTCACGGGCATCGACCAGCGCCAGGCCTACGACGCCTCGCTCGCCGCCTTGAGGCAGATGGGCTACAGGCAAACCGGCGGCGGGGCCGCCCAAGGCCGGATCGAAGCGATCAGCGAAATGCTCGCGCCCGACGTCCCGCGGCAGTCTCCGCGGCAGGTCGCCATCCACATCCGCATCAACCCCGCCCTCGACGGCGGCGCGAACGTCGAAACCCTGTTCACCGACATCCGCCAGGATGCCTTTAACGCCCGCGAAGGCATGGGCAGCAAACAGCCCCTCGCCGAAAGCCCGCTTTACGACGTGTTCTACAAATACCTAGCCCGCGCCGCGGCCGCGCCCCCGCCGGCCGCATCCGATCGGTAGATACGCAGGCGCGGGATTGCGGCGCGGCGCGCATGGCAGGGTTTGATTGCAGGGGCGGCAGCACGCCCTCCCCTCGGGAAAACCAGCAAATGCAACCATCGGGGTCTCGCTCCCGATGGACTTGTCAAAAGCGGAAACTGTTCCCGCCTTTGACAGCGGGATTCGTTCCCCCGCCCAGCGTCCAGTCAATTTGAAATTGTCGGATAAAGTCTTTTGAGTTTAATACGCGCATTTTGATCGGTAAACCGCCAGTTGATCTCGGCCTTCTTATTATTCCTGCTTTCCTGCCACGCTTTTGCTTCTCGAGCTATAGTTTCCATATCGGCGATTCTTCTTTTGAGGCGCTGCCCCATCAGCACACGCAGTTCTATTTCGGCCATGTTCAGCCAGCTCCCGTGTTTTGGTGTATAGAGCTTTTGTAAATATGAAGAGCGGGATTGTCATGATTTTTCCGGTTTGATTGAATGTCCTAAAATCGCACCGGTTGTCACACCTACAGCGATCCCAATTGGGCCACCGAGCCAAGCGCCTGCGAGTCCTCCAACAGCCGCACCTTTCAACATGTTCCCTTTTCGTATTCGCTTCTTTTTCTCTTTGGAGTGCGGAGCGCGAGTCACGCCATTTTGGGTTCTGGTTGTTCGCGTGCTTCGATCCTGTTTTGAGCGGTTGCAGAAAATGCAAGCGGGACGGAGGTTGTTTTTGCGATTGGTGCCGCCATTGGCACGTGGAATGGAGTGATCCACCTCCCATGCCCCACGAGCACCGATTTTCCCATAATTATTTATTGAGAGTTTTTTGTGGCACAGATGACAGTAGCCGTCTGTGCAATGATATATTTCTTTTAATTCTTTCTGCTCGTATTTCATACGAGCAATTAGGATTAGACTTTTTTCTGTTTTTTAGCAGGGGTTGGCAGGAGCGGGTCGGTGAGAGTTTGGTGGAGATGGAAGAGGTGTTCGACGCGGGCACGGTCGTTTTTAAAGGGTTCCGAACGGTAGGCGCGATCAACGACACGGTTGAGTTTTTCGTGGGCTCGGTGGAGGTCGGGAGGCATCGAGATTGGGTCGTAGAGATCGGCGAGGGTCGAGGCGGGGCGCCTGGCGCGGGCGTCGAGAACGGCCTGCGCGGCAGCTTCAATGGCAGCGCATTGCCTAGCGGTTGGCTTTTGCGGCCACGGAAAGGTATTATAGACCATGCTGCCGGAATATTGATAACGGGATTCCAGACGTCCGCCAACTTGTTTTACCCATGCCATGTGCATAGCAGATGTGAGGACGGCAAACAAATAAATATCCTCGGATGGAATGATGTATATTTTATTGCTTGATATTATTTTGGAAGGCAGCAAATCAATGGGGATATACGGCCTCCGTTCCGAGGAAACTTCCGGTATGGCAATATATTTTCCGTCAGGTTGATTCATATAGAAAAATTCTGCCGGGCGATTTGCGGCTTCGCGTGTGGGCGCGGCACTGCTTTTCATGCGGAATTGGCGCACGGCTTCAACTCGCTTCATGATTTCGGGGAGTTTCCGGAGTTCATCCGGCTCAATGCCTTTCAGCCAAAGGCACCAGCGCATGCCGCCGTTGATAAATTCCTCCGAGCCTGTGTAGCGACGAAAATAGCGCCTTGCCTCCGGCTCTATTCGCAGGAATTCGCGTTTCCCGGCGTCGGTAAATATGAAATTGCCGTCGTCGCTGGGTTTGTTGCCGCAGCGAATTTCTGGAACATCGCCGAGAGGCCGGGTGCGTTTTGTGACAAAAGTGTCCGGGCCAGCGGTCAGGTAGGGGCTGATGTTGTCCACTTTTTGTATAGCCGCTTCGTCATTGTTTTGGGCATAGTCGTAAATGGTTTTTACAGGAGGCGGGACCAGGCAGAAACCAATGATGACGCAGTGGACATGGGCTTTGCCTTTCGAGTCACTTTCCCACTTGAAAGTGCGGTGGGCGAACGAAATTTTCATGTGATATTTTCCGAAAAACAATCCCCAGAAGGCGGGAATTTGCTCACCCTGTGTAATGGAGTTTGTGGAAACGAAAGCGGCACGGATTGCAGAACAGGAATGAGGCGTTTCCTCCGACATGTATTCAGCGGCTTTAAAATACCAAGCGGTGACATAATCAATGTCGCCGGTATTTTTAAAGTTGCCGAGAATGTGTTTGAGGTCGTTTCGCTGGGCCTCGGTTTGGTAATGTTTCCCGACAAACGGCGGATTTCCCAGGATATAACTGCATTTTTCAGGCTGGAGAATTTCGCGCCAGTCTTTTTGAAGGGCATTGGCGACGTGGATGTGCGGGGCGACACGGAGCGGGAGGCGGAGGAAGAGTTGGGAGAAGGCATGGGAGAGTTCCATATTGGCCTGGTGGTCGGCGAGCCAGAGGCCGACTTCGGCGATGCGGGCTGGAAATTCCTCTATCTCAATTCCGTAGAATTGGTGGACGTTGAGGCGCGAGAGTTTGTTTACTTCGTCGAAAGAGAATTCACGCTGGCCTGTGAGTTCTTTAAGCAATTCCAATTCAAGGCGGCGCAGTTCGCGATAAGTGATGATTAAAAAATTCCCGCAACCACAGGCGGGGTCGAGAAAGGCAAGCGAGGCGAGTTTGGCGTGGAATTTTTCGAGACGTTGTTGTTTGCCGATTTTGAGTTTCTTGAGGGCTGAAAATTCTTCGCGAAGTTCGTCGAGAAAAAGGGAACGGATGAGTTTCAGAATGTTTTTTTCCGCGGTGTAGTGAGCGCCAATTTTACGGCGGGCGGGGGCATCCATGACAGACTGGAAAAGCGAGCCGAAGACAGCGGGTGAGATGCGTTCCCAGCGGAATTGCATACAGGCGAGCAGGCGGTTGCGCATGTCGGAGTTAAAATCAGCGAAGCCAAGATGCTCGCCGAAGAGATCTCCGTTGACATAGGGAAATTGAGCGAGGTCTTCATCGAGATTTTTCTGACGTCGTTCGGGCGGGGTGTTGAGGACATCAAAAAGACGGGCGAGTGCGGGGCCAAGATCGGCACCGTCGTTTTTGGTGTGATTTTTAATATAAAGTTCAAAAGAGTTCGGCGGGAAAATTCCAGTGTCCTCGGCGAAAAGGCAGAAGAGAATGCGAACGAGAAATCGGCGGAGTTCATGGCCTTCGTAGCCGCCGTCGTGAAGGGCGTCATGAAGCTCGCACATGAGGGCGGTGGCTTGTTCGTTGGCAGGGTCTTCGGGGTCGAGTTTATGTTGTTTATAACCAGCGATGAAGGCGAAGTGGCGGGTATGATTGTGGAGTTCCGCGAGGGGAATTTCCACAAACGAATAGGGACGTCCGTCGTCGAAAAGAGGGAGGTCGCGCTGGTCGTCGGGTTCAAGGTCGTAGAGACAGACGCGGACAAAATCGGAGACGATGACGTAGCGCGGGATTTCATTGTCGCGGCCTTCGTCGGCGAGGGCGCGGATGTAGGCGAATGCTTGGGAAGCGGCCTTGCCGAGGTCTTGACCGGCGGATTTGTGCTCGACGATGAGGGTGCCGGGCCAGATGAGGTCAATGAAACCGTAATTGCCAGAGAGATTGCGGACGGGTTCCTCATAGGCGGCGACGCGGCGGCGGGAGACGCCGAAAACCAGGAAGAATTCGTTCCAGAAGGTTTGGCGTTCGGATTTCTCGCTGGTGGCGGCGCGCCATTCGTGGGCGAAGCGGATGGCGCGTTGCTTGATTTCATTCCAAGAGAGAAGCATAGCGGGAAGGTTGTGACGGGAAGAGGGGGAATGGCAAGGCGGCAGGGGTGACGATGTAAGTCGATTTAAGCCGGGAGGAGGCTGGCGGCTCACTCCCACTCGATCGTCGCCGGCGGTTTGCTGCTGATGTCGAGCACGACGCGGCTCACGCCGCGGACTTCGTTGGTGATGCGGTTGGAGATTTTTTGCAGAAGCTCGCGGGGGAGAGCCGCCCAGTCGGCGGTCATGGCGTCTATGCTCTCCACCAGGCGCAGCGCGATGATGTCGGCGTAGTTGCGCTCGTCGCCAATCACGCCGACGGATTTCACCGGGAGATACACGCAGAAACTCTGCCAGATTTTATAATACAGGCCGGCGGCCATCATCTCCTCGTGGAGAATCGCGTCGGCCTCGCGGAGGATGTCGAGGCGCGGCTTGGTGATTTCGCCGATGACGCGGATGCCGAGGCCGGGGCCGGGGAAGGGCTGGCGCCAGACGACTTCGCGGGGGAGGCCGAGTTTTTCGCCGACGCGGCGCACTTCGTCCTTGAAGAGCTGGCGGAGGGGCTCGACGAGCTTGAACTTCATGCGCTCGGGCAGGCCGCCGACGTTGTGGTGGGACTTGATGAGGGCGGCGGGGTTGTTGCCGATGGCGACGCTTTCGATGACATCGGGGTAAATGGTGCCCTGGCCGAGAAATTCGATGTGCTCGCGGGTTTTGAGTTCGCGCGCTTTTTTCTCAAAGATCTCGATGAAGGTGTTGCCGATGATTTTGCGTTTTTGCTCGGGGTCGGTGACGCCTTTGAGCCGGCGCAGGAAGACGGCGGAGGCGTCCACGACGCGGAGGTCGATTTTGAAATGCCTTGCGTAGAGTTTTTCGATGTTGGCGGTCTCGTCCTTGCGCATGAGGCCGGTGTCCACGTAAACGCAGACAAGCTGGCGGCCGATGGCCTTGTGGAGGAGCGCGGCGGCGACGGAGGAATCGACGCCGCCGGAGAGGGCGAGGAGCACGCGGCCTTTGCCGACCCGGGCGCGGATGCCGGCGACGGCGTGCTTGATGAAGTCGGCGGTGGTCCAGTTTTCCGACAGGCCGCAGACGCCGAAGACGAAGTTGCGGATGATGTCCATGCCGCGCTCGGTGTGGTAAACCTCGGGGTGGAACTGGATGCCGTGGAAGCGGCGGCGCGCGTCCATGATGGCGGCGAACTCGGAGTTTTCCGTGCGGGCGACGGCGGCGAAGCCGGGCGGGAGCGCGGTGAGTTTGTCTCCGTGCGAGTTCCACACGTTGAGCTTGCGCGGGAGGCCGGCGAAGAGCGGGGATTCGCCGCGGATGGCGAGCGTGCCGAGGCCGTATTCGCGGCGGCGGCTTTTGGCGACTTTGCCGCCGAGGAGCCGGCCCATGAGTTGCACGCCGTAGCAGATGCCGAGCACCGGGACGCCGAGCCCGAAGATGGCCCGGTCGGGCATGGGCGCGTCGCTCGCGAAGACCGAGCTGGGGCCGCCCGAGAGGATGATGCCGGCCACGCCGTCGTCACGCAGCACTTGGGCCGGCGTCTCGAAGTGGTAGATTTTTGAGTAAACCTGGCACTCGCGGACGCGGCGGGCGATGACTTGGGTGTATTGGGAGCCGAAATCGAGGACGGCGATGGTCTGTGGCATAGGTTGACAAGGCGGGCTTTGGTGAAAATGAAAGCGGAAAATCCAACCGGCCGGACGGGCGGGCGCAACGAGATTCTGGCGGGGCTTCCGGGCGTCCCCTCATCACCCGTCCGCGCCTGGCGGGAGGAGAATCGGCGCATGCCCTTCGAGAAATGCCGGATACCGCAGCCGCCGGCCCGGCCGGGTTTTGGCCCGGTGAATGGCGACGAGCCGGTTTAACAACACGGCGCGCCGCCCGTCCGCCGCGACAGCGGAAAAACGCGGGGCGGCGCGTCCGGGCCGGCGCGCCAGCCAGCCGCAGATGCCAGCCAGCCGCAGATTTCGCCGCGCGTGGCCGCACGGGTCGTCCGCAATGTCGAAAACGTCCCGCGCCCGCGCCTGCGCACCGGTGCCGACATCAGCGGTGATGGCGGCGGTGGCGGCGCCGGTAGTGGACGCGTCGGACGCGTCGGTAGCGCCGTCGTCGGCGGCGGCACCGACGTCGTCGGCGGTGGCGCTGGCGGCGGAGTCGGCGCCGCCGCCAAGCGCACCACATGGGGCATCCTCGCCGGCCACCGCGCCGCCGGTTTGCGGGTAACCCGCCGTGCCGCCGGTGTAATTCCAGTTCGCGACCGCAATGGCGTCGCCCGCCGCAACGGCGTGGCTGTGCAGATATTCCACCAGTTGATAATATTCCCATCCACTTGGAAAACCAATGCGTTCCGATCAGGAGGGCGTGAGGGAACCTCTAAAATTCAGTGTTTACCCGAGGGAGGATGCGGAAATGATGATTTTATTTAAGGGCGCTTTGAAAAAGGGTGCTTTGAAAAAATTCATTTTCGAACGGAAGGAAACAAAGGCAACGAAGGTAACAAATAAGATTTTGAATGATGAAGAATTTAGGGCACTTTGAAAAATTAACTTTTGGCCAGAAACGATAATAATAATGGCAACATTGGAAAAAAATTCACGGGAAAGGATGTTTGTTTTCTTGTTTGGTTCCCTTTTTTTGGCACCCGG